>CAJOOV010000001.1 GCA_905236265.1 uncultured Oscillospiraceae bacterium
ATTTCTCCGTCGTCCGTCCAGTCCCACTCGTCATAGCGGTCAGTGACAAAACGGGTGACGGGGCTGACCTGAACTGCAGTGACCGGGGAGTCTATTACCTCGACCTGATAGGCACAGGTTACCCCGCAGACAGTGAAGTATGCCTCATGGGTGCCTGCCTCCCACAGATCGTTCTGCGTTTCTCCGGTTTGGTAATAGCAATCTATCCGGTCATCAGGATAGGCGGCTCTCAATTGCTCTTCCACGTTGTCAGGCCGGCCTTCGTATACGCCGTCCACTGTAGTGACACGGATAAACTCTGGCCAGCAGTCCACTGCATACCACTTGACTTCCTCTTCTCCCTCCCAGCTCCATGATTCGTGGCGGTCGGTGACAAAGCGTGTGATGTGCTGAACCTCCACGCTTTGAATCGGAGAGGCAATCACCTCTACTGTATACGCTGTTTCGGTTCCGCAGACATTGAAAAACGCCTCATGCAGCCCAACGCCCCAAGGCTGAGCGCTGCTCTCGTCCGAGTACCAATACATATCAATCTCTGCGTCCGGGTAGTCTCGCTTCAACTCCTCTTCGACCTGATTCGGTTCCCCCTCATAGGTTCCCTGCTGCGTTGTCACCTGAATCCACTCCGGCCAGCAGTCGATTCGCTCCTGTCCTGCGTTGTTCCGGTCTGTTTCAAAACGCCTGATGGGTGCAACTTCCAGCGCCGTTACCAAAACGCCGCTGTCCTGCGCAGAATCCTGAACAGATGCTTCCTCTTCCGCCAGAAGATCTGCCTCCTCCGGCGCAGGGGATGCGATTAATGCGCCGCTGTCCTCCTCCTGCAGCGCATCCGCATCCGCCGCTCTGGCCGGGAGAATGCTCAGGGACATGGCAAGCGCCATAAGCAGTGCCGATACTCTTCTTTTCATGCGTATCCACCTCTCTGTTCCTGTATAGGTGTGTTATTATCCGCTGCTTTTTGTGGAAATGCCTTGCAGCCTACCTATGTTATACCTTACAATAAGATTATGAAAAAAACTACCTTGCGGAACTGACAGTCATTGACAATTTGGCAACAAACGGGCAAAAACGGTTAAAATGAAGTATAGTGTGGACATTGGTTACGCTTTGGATTGACTGAGGAGGAACGGATGTGACGTTTGACCGGTGTTTAGCGGATTATATGAGTCTTTTGAACTGTACGCCCTCAGAGCTTGCGCAGGCATCTGAGGTCAGCCGTTCTGTGATAAGCCGTTACCTGAGCGGGAGCCGGATTCCCTCTGGGGACGGAAACACAATCCGGCGGCTTGCCCGTGGCTTTTCTGTGACAGCGCAGAGACAAGGGAGGACGGATGTCTCAGAGGAGGAGGCATATGAGGTGCTGTTTCACGCTGTCTCCGGTATTGAAATTGATTACAGCGCCTTTGTGGGGAATTTAAACCTGCTGGTAAAAGCGCTGAACATTCCTTACGCAGAATTGGCAAGGACACTGAACTATGACCCGTCCTATATCTCCCGTGTGCTCTCAGGACAGAGAAAACCGGGTAATCTGCCGGTATTTCTCTCCGATGTGTCGGAATGTATTGCACGGCGCAGCGGGAACTCCGGCTGCGGGCATGTCATAGGGAAACTTACCGGGGTGAACTGCGATGGAACAATGGATTTGGAGGAGCGCATTTCACTGGTTCGGCGCTTTCTCGGCTCCAATACCATCCGCCCTGCCCATCCTGCTCAGGATTTTCTCGTGGTTCTGGATGAATTTGATTTGGAGAAGTATACCGGGACAATCCCCTCTGACGAGCTGATCCTCCCCCCTGCCCCGTTCCGGCTTCCATATTCCAAAGCCTTTTGCACGCTGCGGGAGATGATGGATTTCGAGCTGGAATTCCTGCGCCAGACGGTGCTTTCAGATGCGCAAGAGGATGTGTTCATCTACAGCGAGATGCCGCTGGAACAGATGTCAAAGGACTACGGCTTTTACCGCAGATGGATCAACGGCGTTGCGTTGGTGCTGAAAAAGGGACTGCATATCAATATCATTCACAATGTAGACAGACCTTTTCAGGAGATGCTGGTGGGACTGCAGGGCTGGATACCCATGTATATGACCGGCCAGATTTCACCCTATTATTTCAGGGAAAAACAGAGTCAGGTTTTTCTGCAGCATCTGAAGACCTCCGGCGCAGCGGCTCTATCCGGGGAGGCGATTGCGGGGCATCCTGAACAGGGGCTGTTCTCTCTGTCCGACCGGCCGGAGGATGTGGCCTACTATCGGAACAAGGCGAGGCTGATGCTGGAGAAGGCCGAGCCGCTCATGGAGATTTTTACCTTTCAGAGGAGAAAGGAACTGCGTTCCCGGCTGGAGGAGCTGGCAGAGGCGGGGAACCGAAGGATGATTTTCAGCACCATCCCCGTTTTTGTCCTGCCTGAAGCGGAACTGAGGGAATTCCTGCGCTCATCCGGTCTGGACGAGCTGGCCATGGAGGGGGTTCTGGAATACGCACAAAGGAGCAGACGGGAGATGTCCCGCCTTTTAGAAGCATACAGGGTCACAATGGAACTCCCTGACCTGACTGAGGAGCAATTTGAACGAAATCCGGTGTCTCTCTCTGTGCCTGAGCTATTCTATGATACGGATTTGTACTACACCTATCCTCAGTACCGCAGACATCTGGAGCAGGCGCACCTGTATGCTCAGGCACATCCAAACTGTACGCTGCAAAGCAATGCCTCGCCTGCGTTTCGGAATATCAATATCACGGTCATTGAGGGAAGGGCTGTGCTGGTGTCCAGAAGCAAATCCCCCACCATCCATTTTCTGATTCGCCACCCAAAGATGATAGAGGCGTTTCAACGATTCTCACCTGAGTAACGCCGGGAGGGTTTTCCTTTCCCGCCAGTTGTAATATGAATTAACGGACTGAATTGCTGTTTTTGTGCTATAATCTAAGAAAACACATTGGCAGGAGGAGTATACTACATGAGGGATGTCGGAGCGATTGTCTCAAAACAGAAGCGTTTTTTTAACAGCAATATCACAAAGTCCGTGGACTTTCGCCTTGCCATGCTGAAAAAGCTGGAGGCGGCGATTCGGGGTAAAGAAGAGGCAATTCTGAATGCACTCTATCGGGACTTGGAAAAGTCACGCTCAGAGGGCTATATGTCTGAGGTTGGGATGGTGTACAGCGAGCTTCGCGAGGCGCAGAGGCATGTGAGAGCATGGAGCAGACCCAGACGTGTCAGAGGAACGGTGGGCACGTTTCCGGCGAAGAGCTATCTCTATTCTGAGCCGTATGGAACCGTGCTGATTATGGCGCCGTGGAACTATCCATTCAATCTGACGATCTGTCCTCTGGTGGGGGCAATCGCAGCGGGAAACTGTGCAGTGGTGAAATGCTCCAAAAGCAGCGTTCACACCTCCGCTCTGATTCGAAGCATCCTCAATGACACCTTTCCGGAGGAATACCTGTATTGTGTGGATGCAGAGACGGATTACGATGAGATTCTGAAACAGAGGTACGACTATATCTTCTTCACGGGCAGCCCACGGGTGGGAAAGCTCATCATGCGCACCGCAAGCGAGCATCTGATTCCCGTTTCACTGGAGCTGGGCGGGAAATGCCCCTGCATTATTGATGAAACGGCGGATTTGAAGCTGGCTGCGAGGCGGATTGCGTGGGGAAAGAATCTGAATGCGGGACAGACCTGCGTCTCGGTTGACTATGTTGTGGTTCAAAAGCGCGTGAAGGAGGCATTTGTACACCTGCTGCAGCAGGAGATGCGCAGAAGATACCCGGATGCGTCCCGAAACGACAGCTATCCCAGAATCATCAACCGGCACCATTATGAACGGCTGTCCCGCCTGCTTGAGACGGAGGAGGGCGTAATCGGCGGTGAGCGGAACGAAGCGGCGCTGAAAATTGCCCCTGCCATTCTTCCAAAGGCCGATTTTGACCACGAGGTTATGCAGGAGGAAATCTTCGGACCTCTGCTGCCCGTCATCGGATATGAGGACATGGAATCCGTACTGACCACAATCAAAGCGATGGAAAAGCCTCTGGCCTGCTATGTCTTTACCGAGAGAAGGGAGAGAGCGGAGCATGTGATTGAGAGCCTTTCCTTTGGCGGCGGCTGTGTCAATGATGTTG
The DNA here is from genome assembly GCA_905236265.1 of uncultured Oscillospiraceae bacterium. Taxonomy (GTDB): domain Bacteria; phylum Bacillota; class Clostridia; order Oscillospirales; family Oscillospiraceae; genus Onthomonas. The sequence goes on from CAJOOV010000001.1 coordinate 4,128, forward strand.
TCCTGCATATCACCAACCACAACCTGCCCTTCGGCGGCGTGGGTTACAGCGGCATGGGCTGCTATCACGGAAGGTTTGGGTTTGAAACCTTCAGCCACAGAAAGAGCATTGTCAAAAACGTCAGCTTTCCGGATATCCCCTTCCGGTATGCGCCCTATTCCGGTAAAAAACTGAAGGTTTTCAAGATTATTATGTGACCTGTACAAGAGAACGAAGCAAACGCCCCGCCTCACAATGAGGCGGGGCGTTGAAGTATCATCGTCTGCTTACAAAGGGCAATCAATCCCACAGGCTGGGGTTGCCGAAATGCTCGTCCAGCGCCGCACTGAACCAGCGGCCATTCATCACGTTGCTGATATTGCCCTGCTTCAGCTCGTCGGAAATGGTGGTATCCGCTTCCATGGCTGCGATAATATCCTCATAGGAGCTGGAGACATCCTTAGACTCCACAATTGCCTGAGTATCGTCGGCATCAAACACCATGGTGGATTTGTTTTCAGGCGTCCAGTTGCTCCACTGAGCCAGCCCTTCCCCGTTGGGGTCGCCGGTGGCAAGGAAGTTGGTCAGGTATGCGTTGAACTGCTGAGCCATGGCCTGATAGCCCGCTGCGGAGAAATCGCCGAAGCCGCCATAGGTGTGCTCATCTGTCAGCATGGGAACAAAGATGCCGTGGAAGGAACCCATTGCGGGCAGGACAGTGGCGCTGTTGACAGAGCCGTAATCCACCTGACAGAGATAGATATTGTCCTTGTAGTTGTCAAACATGGTCTCTGCGCTGCACTGGGTATTGAAAATACGGTACATGTCAGAGCCATAAAGCGTAGCAAAGCTCTTTGCGGCGGCCTGCGTCTCCTCGTCCAGAGCGGCAACTGCCTCGGAGGAGTAATACCCGTCAAAGCTGCAGAAGAGGCTGAACTCTGTGGAGCCGGTGAGCATCAGAACGGGGACGGACTGGTACTCTGTGGTCTCAAAGCCGTTTTCGGGAATCACGACGCCATCCTTGTACAGATGAGGGAAGGCGCTCATGCGGATTCCGGCATTGCCCATGAGGGGAGCCAGCCGCTCGGCAGGAATGCTGTAGAGGTACTCCTTCACGTCGTCGCCGTCGGTGAGCAGCCATGCCTTAGCCTCTGCCTCGTCGGCAGCCTTGCCGTCTTCCACGGCCAGAGGCGCAATTGCCCCGGCAATCTTGCTGGCGCTGGCAGTCTCATCGGCCACTGTCATGCCGCCGGAGAATGCAATTGCCTTGTCGAACTTCCCTGCGAAAACCGGGCTGATGAGGGCAGCCATTACGTCTCTGCCGCCGGCAGAGAAACCGGAGATCGTCACATTGTTGGGGTCACCGCCAAAGGCAGAGATATTGGCTCTTACCCAGTCCAGCGCCTTGGCAATATCCAGCATTGTGTAGTTGCCGGTGCTGCCCTCCTCCTTCTGGAGAGCGGGCAGGCAGTTGAAGCCCAGAAGCCCCAGACGGTAATTCAGGGAGACATAGACGCAGTTGTCGTTGACAACGATTTTGCTGCCCTCAATCTCACTGCTGCTGCCAGTCTGGTTGTTGCCGCCGTGAATGTAGACCAGAACGGGAAGGTTTTCGGCATCGGCGGTGGAATAAATGTCCAGATTCAGACAGTCCTCCGTGCCGGAGAGCACGTTCTGGAAGGTGGTGTAGTCCATAGAGGACTGGATAGCAGGCTCACCGGGGGCGGTGCAGTCACGCACATCTGTCCACGCTTCGGGGTCAACAGGCGCAGCCCAGCGCAGCTCACCCACGGGAGCAGCGCCGTAGGGAACAGCGTACCAGACCAGACTCTCGCCCTTGGTGACGCCCTGAACGTCACCGAACTGAGTGGTGCGAACCAGCGTGTCCTCGCCGGCAGGCTCCTCCGCCTGCGTTTCCTCGGGCTCCTGTGCAGGGGTCTCCTCTGCGGGAGCCTCTGCTTCCTGTGTTTCCGTGTCTTGCGGTGCTTCGCTGTCATTTTCTGCGGTAGATGAACCGCCGCAGGCAGCCAGAGAAAGGATCATTGCAAGAGCAAGGATCATTGCCAGAGCTTTTCTTTTCATTTGTATTCCTCCTGTCTTATTTTTCCCGTATCCGGGAGATATACATCTACATATTAAACCCCGGTAATCGTTACTGGTCAAGTAAAAAAACAGCCGCTCCATTTGTGCATGATTCACAATAAGCCGGAGATGGAGGACAACTTCAATTCACTGTTGAGACTTTAAACACAAAGTATTATAATAATAAAAAGAGAAATGATAGACAGAAAAACAGGTGAAAGCGCTGGCTGTTGTAAGGACGGCTCTGCATAGAAAGGTGAAGCATCGTTGAAATACTATCGGATAGGTGAGTTTGCACGGCTCAACAGAATCTCCGTAGAGCTGCTGAAATACTATGACCGGCAGGGATTGCTCCGCCCTGCCTACCGGGACGAGTCAGGAATCAGGTATTATGCGGATTTTCAGGTGGTTCATTTGGCGGAGTATTATCAGATCAATCAGCTTGGCATCTCCCTTCAGGATGCCAGAGCGCTGCGGGAGTCAGGCAGCCTACAGGATTGGCAGAGCCGGTTAGCCCGTGCCCAAACGGAAATAGAGCGGGAGATTCGCGAAAAGCAGGCAGTCCTTCGTTACCTGTCCGATTTGCGGGAGAGGCTGGAGAGCATACAGGAAAACAAAAGCTGGTATCTGGAATGGTGGGACGGCGGATTCTTTGTCACAAAGGAGCAGGCCGTGGTCTCTCAAAACAATCTGGCCAGAAATATCAACGAGATATGGCAGCGGGTGATACTGCAGGGGGATTTCGGAAAAGCGCCGGAACATAGGCAGTTCCGGCGGGAGTGGGGCACGCTGCTGCCCCTGCAGACGGAGCATACGGTTGACGCTGCAGAGCGCATTCCCGGAGGCATCTGCTTTGTGTTCAGCCACAGTATTCCGGCGGAATACGAGAGGAGTAACGAGACGACCCTGCTCAGCGGAAAGGTGTGGAGCTTTGAACGCCCGTTACAGCTCCTGTCAGACAACGGGCACAGACTGCGGGGGGATCTGTATCAGCGCCGACTCTGCGTCACCCATGAGGCGGACGGGGATCAGGTACAGGTTCTGACCAGAATCCCGCTGGTAATGGAGCCGGCAGAATAGCGGAAGCAACGCTGGCTTGTGGCTCAGATGCTGCGAAGGAACGCCTCAATGATGTAAGACTCGTAGAGGTGGGCGGCATCATTGGGATGGGTATTGGGGTGGCCGGTGAGCGTGCCGTCATAATCCACAGCCCAGCGGCGCTTCAGCTCCTCCTTCACAAAGTCTGCCACATCGGGATTCACCGAGCGGATCATGGCAGGCGTGCGGCCGTCTCCGTTTAAATCCAGATAGGCAAGACCGTATTTTTTTGCCGCAGAGATGGTCATGCGCCGATATGCCTCTGTCTCTACGCCGTTGGAGACAATGATGCCGATATGCGCCTTGGGGCGGTTCTGAATCAGCCACCAGAGCACCACGTTCCATGCCCCGCCAAAGCTGTGGATGGTGGTATCCTCCAGAGAGCCGAAGGGGATCCTTCCGGTGATGTCCTCTCCGTCGCCGGATTGGGCGTGGGGGGCGTGATGGCTGTCGTTGATGCCCAGATAGATGGTGATGTAGTCTGCGTCCTCGGGAATGTTCTGGTAATTCCACGGCTGTCCCGGCGCAGTGAGGGAGTTGCGGAAGGAGCCGGGTTCAGGAGGATAGGCCAGTGTGCGCCCGCCTTCAAAGAAGGGGACAATCTCCATATTGTTTCGGTTGGCGATCAGGTATGGGTAAACACTTCGATGCCCCTGATAAGCGCCGCAGGGGATGGGGGCATTTTGCTCCAGACCGTTTGTAAAGCTGTCCCCGCAGACGACCCATTTTTTTCCATATAAAACATTGCCAGTGATTGACATATCTGATTACCTCCATAGGAAAGGTTTGGATTAGCGCAGCAGCCCATCCACACAATGGCTGTTTGCCTGCCCCAGTATACCACGTCCCCTGAGCGGTTTCCAGCGCAGAGGGAACAATCTCACTGATTTCCGACAGATTCCCCCTGCGGGACTTGATTCTGATTCACGGATAAAGTACAATTAAAACTACAGATAACAGAAAGGAAAACGCAGTCATTTTCATACCCTTCCATTTTACAGTTACGGTCTGCGGCAGCTTTGGCAGTCGGTAAGGCGGTTGATTGTACAGACAGAACCCCCGAAGGCGTTCGTGCCTTCGGGGGGTCTGTTAGTGCTGCTGGGACATAGCGAGAGAATCACTTTCGTTTTCAAATGCCAATACTGTCCCAGTCGATTTCAGATTCGTCTACAAATCCGCTCTCCTCAGCAAGTGCAATCTGCCGGGCTTCCTCGCTGGTCACCTTTGTGAAGTCCGGGTCCCACGCCCGAACAAGACGCTTAATAAACTCAAAGGCAAAGTGCTGCTCCGATTCCGGCAACATTTCCATCATGCGGGCAGCGTCAAGTGCAAGATCGGACATAGTAATACCTCCCTA
>CAJOOV010000002.1 GCA_905236265.1 uncultured Oscillospiraceae bacterium
GGACATCTTCGACAAAATTATGACCCTCCCCGGTCTGCGGCTTCTGGAGCCGCTGTATCGCAGGTACAAACAGCCTCTGCTCTACCTCTTCTTCGGCGTTCTGACCACAGCGCTGAACCTGTTTGTGTTCTGGCTGTGCGCCAAAGCCCTGCCCCCCCTGTGGGCGAATGCGGCTGCGTGGGTGGCGGGAGTCGTGTTCGCCTATGTGACCAACCGGGTCTGGGTCTTTCAGAGCAGGAGCGGAAGGGTTTGGAAGGAGTTCCTCTCCTTCTCCGCCGGGCGTCTGGCCACACTGGGGATAGAGGAGCTGATGCTCTGGGCAGGGATTGACCTGCTGCACCTTGATGCCATGCCGGTAAAGCTGGCAGCGCAGGTGCTGGTGGTCATCGGCAATTATGTGGTGAGTAAACTGTTTGTGTTTCGACAGCGCTGAGAGACACTGCGCTTCAGGGAGATGTGGAGAATATGAGTTCAGATTCGGCTAAGCATCTGAAAACAGCAGCGTGCGGGGATACTGTCTCCGGGCAGATGCCCCAGTGCGGCGCAGGTTCGGGGAAGGACAGGCTCTATCAGGCGGCCTGCCTCTACATTTCCCTTCCCCTGTTCGTCTTTTTTGCAGGCTTTCTGCGATGGTACTATGCCCTTGCGGGCTGCGCTGCCCTGTTGGCTGTGCTGCTGCTTGTCCTTCGGGGGAATACCCAAAGGCGCACCCCGTCTGTCTCATGGAAAACAGTGGGGGCTGTATTTCTGTTCTGCCTGCTCTGGTCTTATCTGGGCGGGATGAACGGGTTTTATTACCAGAGCTTCGACTGGGACTGCCGCAATGCGGTCTACTTCGATCTGATTCGCTTTGACTGGCCGGTGATATACAGCAACGGCGGTGCCCTTGTCTACTACATCGGACACTGGCTGCCGCCCGCCGCCGCAGCCAAGCTGTTTACTGCTGTGACAGGCTCCCCGGAGGCCGGACTGCTTGCCGGACGGATGCTGCTCTGGCTGTGGTCCAGTGCCGGACTCACCATTGTGATTCTGCTGCTGTTTCGCCTGCTGCAGGTGCGGAACCGGAGGCAGCAGATTGCGGCGGTATTCCTGTTTGTGTTCTTCAGCGGGATGGATCTGGTGGGGGCAGTGCTGTTCAATACCCTTGACACTGCAATGCGGATTGATACGCTCCACGCACTCACGCCCCATTTGGAGCATTGGTCCGGGGGAATGCAGTTTTCATCCATGATGACCCTTTTGTTCTGGGTCTTTAACCAGACCATTGTCCCCTGGGTCATCACGCTGTGCTTTCTGCTGGACGACAGCCCCCGAAGCTATGTATTTTACTGCGTCTGCTGCCTGCTCAGCGGCCCGTTCTCCTGCGTGGGGCTGGTCGTTCTGATGGTGGTCAGGGCGGGCGCTTTCTGTGTGGAGCGCATCAGACAGGGTCTTTTCCGGGATATATTCCGGCGTATCCTTTCCCTGCAAAACCTGCTGTCCTTCTGCCTGCCCTTTCCTCTTGTGGCAGGCTACATCCTCTCCTCCAACGCCGCCGGCGGCGCAGCTGCAGCAGCAGGCGTCGGGGGTGCCGCCGTGCAGAGTCAGGGAACGTCCCTGTTTTCCGCCGGATACCTGAACAGTCAGCTCTATATTTTTGTTATTATGGAGGTGGGCGTGTACCTTTTTCTGGTGGCGGTTGACCATTTCAGGGATCCACTGTATTATACTTGCTGGGCAACATTTATTCTTTTCCCCTGCGTGCATGTGGGCGCATCCATCGACTTCTGTATGCGTGCAACCATTCCTGCGTTGTTCGTTCTGATGGTCTATGTCAGCCGCTTTCTTCTGGAGCATCTGAGCTTTGTCCGGGAAGAGGCTCCCGCCTCCCAGCTTCAAACCATTCGGAGCAGATGCGCAAAGGTTCTTCTGGTGTGCTATATTCTCGGCATGGGTACGCCTTTGGTGGAGCTGTACCGGGGCGCATACCATGTGATCCATGAAAAGACCATCTTTCTGGAGGATCAGCGGCTTATGACCTTTGAAGGCCGCGAGGGGAACTATAACTTCGTCACAGCCCACCCGGAATACACGTTCTTTTTCCGGCATATGGCGAAAACAAACGCAACGGAAGACGGTGAAGGACAATGAAGGTTGTACTGCTGGCAGGAGGGCTGGGCTCCCGGATTACGGAGGAATCCCGTTTCCGCCCCAAGCCCATGGTGGAGCTGGGGGGTATGCCTATTCTCTGGCATATTATGAAGGAGTACAGCTATTACGGCTTTCAGGAGTTCATCATCTGCGCCGGATACAAACAACACATCATCAAAGAGTGGTTCGCAGACTACTTCCTGCGCACCAGTGACGTGACCTTTGACTTCACCCAAGGGCGCAACGATATGACCGTTCACACACGGCACTGCGAGGCGTGGAAGGTCACGGTGGTGAACACCGGACTGAACACCATGACCGGGGGCAGAATCAAACGGGTTCAGCCCTACATCGGGGATGAGACCTTTCTGATGACCTACGGAGACGGCGTGTGTGATGTCAACATTCAGGATTTGTTACGCTTCCACCGCTCCCATGGGAAGATCGCCACGCTGACGGCTGTGCTGCAGGAGCAGCAGAAGGGCGTTCTGGACATTGCAGAGAACAACTCCGTGCGCTCCTTCCGGGAGAAGAAGGAGGGGGATGCCTCCCCCATCAACGCTGGGTATATGGTGCTGGAGCCGGAGATTTTCCACTATCTCACCGGGGATACCTGTATTTTCGAGCAGGAGCCGCTGCAGACGCTGGCGGAGATGGGCGAGCTGAAATCATATCAACACCGGGGCTTCTGGCAGTGCATGGATAATATCCGTGAAAAAGAGATTCTGGAAAAGATGATTGCCTCCGGGAAGGCTCCGTGGATGAAATGGGATGAATGACATGTGGAACAGTGAGACGCAGGCACGGCAGGAGATCAAAGCCCTTGTCGCAGAATACTACCATCAGTTCAAGGAGAAAAAAGGGGACTTCCGCCCCGGTCAGCGCATCAACTACGGGGGCAGAGCCTTTGATGAGCGGGAGATGCTGGCGCTGACGGATGCCATGCTGGACTTCTGGCTCACCACCGGGCGGTTCTCCGCCCAGTTTGAGGCGGAATTTGCCCGCTATCTGGGGGTGAAATTTGCCCATATCGTCAACAGCGGCTCCTCGGCAAACCTCCTCGCCTTTATGGCGCTCACGGCTCCCGAACTGGGGGAGCGGCAGATGAAACCGGGAGACGAGGTGATTACCGTCGCCTGCGCCTTCCCCACCACAGTTGCGCCTATCCTGCAATACGGCGGAGTGCCTGTGTTTGTGGATGTGAGCCTGCCTCAGTACAATATTGATGTCAGTCAACTGGAGGCCGCCCTCTCGAAGCGCACCAAAGCGGTGATGATCGCCCACACGCTGGGAAACCCCTTTGACCTGAAGGCGGTAAAGGCCTTTTGCGAGGGTCATCACCTGTGGCTGATTGAGGACAACTGCGATGCTCTGGGCAGTGAGTATACCATAAATGGGGAGGTGCGGCTCACCGGCACATGGGGCGACATCGGCACCAGCAGCTTCTATCCCCCTCATCACATGACCATGGGGGAGGGCGGGTGTGTGTACACCCACAATCCCCTGCTCTCCCGGCTGGTGCTGTCCTACCGGGACTGGGGACGGGACTGCGTGTGCCTCTCCGGTCAGGACAACCGCTGCGGCCACCGCTTTGACGGGCAGTACGGGGAGCTGCCCCAAGGGTATGACCACAAATACGTCTACAGCCACATGGGCTATAACCTGAAGGCAACGGATCTGCAGGCGGCCATTGGCTGCGAGCAGCTCAAAAAGCTGCCGGAGTTTACCGCCGCCCGCCGCCGGAACTGGAAGCGGCTCCGGGAGGCTCTGGAATGCGTGGAGGACAAGCTGATTCTCCCGGAGGCGGCGGAGAACAGCAATCCCTCCTGGTTCGGCTTTCTCATCTCCCTGCGTCCGGGCTGCGGCATGACCCGAAACGGACTTACCCACATTCTGGAGCAGCACAATATCCAGACCCGGCTCCTCTTCTCCGGCAACCTCATCCGCCACCCCGCCTTTGACCCGCTCAGGGGCACGGGGGGCTACCGGGTTGTGGGAGAACTGACGACCACGGATTATATTATGAACAACAGCTTTTGGATCGGTGTCTATCCCGGCATGACGGACGAAATGCTGGACTATATGGCGCAGTGCATCATTGAGGCAATGAAATGACGGATTTTTACGCAGGAAAAAGGGTGCTGGTCACCGGTCATACCGGCTTCAAGGGCACATGGCTGACGAAAATACTGGTGAACGCAGGGGCGCAGGTGCTGGGCTATTCCCGGTGCAGCGAGAAATCCCCCAGCCTCTTCGCCCTCTCCGGCGTGGAGGGGCAGATCACCCATATACAGGGAGATGTGCGGGATTACCCCCACTTATATCAGGTTTTTCAGGATTTTCAGCCGGAGATCGTGTTCCATCTGGCGGCGCAGCCCATTGTCCGGGAGAGCTATCAGAATCCGCTCTACACCTACGAGACCAACACCATGGGCACGGCAAATGTGCTGGAGGCGATCCGTCACACCCCCTCTGTCTCCTCCGCCGTCATTGTCACCACGGATAAGGTTTATAAAAACCGGGAATGGGCGTGGGGCTACCGGGAGAACGAGGAGCTGGACGGCTTCGACCCCTACAGCAATTCCAAATCCTGCGCAGAGCTGGTGACCGCCGCCTACCGGCGCAGCTTTCCCGCCCTGCCCCCCATTTCCACCGTGCGGGCAGGGAATGTCATCGGCGGCGGGGACTTTGCCAAAGACCGCATCATCCCCGACTGCGTGCGGGCAGTTTCCGCAGGTGAGAAGATTGTGGTGCGCAACCCTCATTCCGTGCGCCCCTATCAGCACGTTCTTGAGCCTCTGTCCGCCTACCTGCTGATTGCCCGGCGGCAGAGCGAAAACCCGGCGCTGGCGGGCTGCTACAATATCGGCCCGGAGGACAGGGACTGTATCACCACCGGAGCCCTTGTCTCCCTCTTCTGTGAAAAGTGGGGGGAGGGCGCAGGCTGGATTGATAAAAGCGAGGCAAATGCCCCCCATGAAGCGGGCTTTCTCAAGCTGGACTGCAGCCGGGTGAAGTCGGTGTTCGGCTGGCGGCCGAAGTGGGGCATTGAAAAGGCCGTGGAGATGACAGTGCGGTTTGAGAAGCACAGGATTAGCGCAGGAAGTGCTGCACAGGAAATGGATTGGGAGATACAGAGCTTTCAACTTTTGTAGGTGAGCCCTTATACCATTCTTTCAGCGTTCGGAATGCCGACTATCACCAGAGGTACAGGAAGGATAACGATCTATGGGTAATATCGAAAAAGAGGCGCTGCATTATGACGAAGTAAAGCAGGTCATGTTTGCGCTGCTTTGCGAATTAGATCGTGTTTGTCAGTTGTATGACATTCACTATTGTTTGGCCTATGGCACACTAATCGGAGCAGTCAGAGAGCACGACATGATTCCCTGGGATGATGATGCTGATGTTTTCATTACCACAGATAACCTGCAAAAGCTCATTGCGCATAAAGATGCGTTCCGGGATGGTTTCCGTTTGGTTCTTCCTGAGGATTATGGGAGCAACATCTATTTTGACAGCGTGGTTCGCCTGAATTACACCTACTCCAACACCTGTGAGGACAGCGAAGAGAGTCGATACTATTCTGGCTTACGTTCCAATCTGTCGCTGGATTTGTTCCATATTTCTCCAGTGCCGTCGGGATTCCGGGGATGGGCTTACGGCGTTTATATGTGCGTACTATATGCCATGGCGAACGCTTTTCGCTACCGGAATGCAACAGAGCATTATACGCTGGGAATGAAGCTTGCAAACTTTATTCTCCTGCCCATCGGGAGAAGGATCGGACTTCCCAGACTGCGCAGGTTCATACAACAGGGTCAGACAAAATATGACAACAAACCCTGTGACAAAATCCATAATAACGGTGACGATGTAGGCGCAATGTTCAGATTCTATGCCCGAGAAGACTTTGACAGTATAAAAAGAGTCAATGTCAGCCATGGTATGTTCCCGATACCCGTAGGTTATGACAGAATTCTGAAACAACAGTATGGGGATTATATGACACCGCCGGCCATTGATCGGAGAGGCTGGAAATTTGCAGATGTGGATTATCTGCAAGTTTGTCCTCCCGCTGAAATCACTCCTGTGAAAAACAACCAGTAGCAATCAAGCTGGTGTGCATGGATGGTGCTGCCGTGCGTCATTACGCCGGTGTATCAGTACGAACGAACGGCAATCAGTACAATAGTGAAAAGGATGAGTGTCATTGCGGATAGTGGAGCGGCGTTTGCATTCTGCAATCAGGGATCCCAAGACGAAAGTAGTGAGCTTTGATGTGTTTGACACACTGCTGCTGCGGCCTTTTTGGTTCCCTTATGATTTATTTGAATATTTGAATCGGGAAGCGTCACGGATGCTTGGCGCAGGAGATATCGTGTCTTTTTCTGCGTGCAGAAGAGATGCGGAACACGCTGCACGGCGGACAGCAAAGGCAGCCGGGCGGGAGGATGCCACTTTTCAGGAAATATACGACGTGGTTCGGGAAATGAATCTATATCCGCCTGACGTGGTTGACCGGCTGATGGCGCTGGAAAAAGAGCTGGAGCTTCGGTTTTGCTATCCACGAAAGAGCGCTGTCGCTCTGCTCAAAGAAGCCCTTGATCTCGGAAAGCGGGTTGTTGCCGTATCAGATATGTATTTGCCCTCCGGCTTTATGGAAGCACTGCTGAAGAAAAACGGCATTACCGGCCTTGAGAGAATATTTGTATCCTGTGAAGCCGGCGTTTCAAAAGCCAGCGGACGCTTATATGATTATGTGTCTACGGAGCTAAATGTAAAAAAAACGGAGATTGTCCATATTGGCGACAACCGGAATGCTGATGTGAGGGTACCGCGAAGGCAGGGCATCCGCGCGTTCGCTTACTATCGCACAATTGATTTATTGTCCGGAAAAGTGCGTGATCGTCGGCACGGGAGAGCCTTTGCCCATGCCTACCAACAGGTTCGGTCAACACTGTCCAACAACCAGTCTTTGGAAAAGCTGGGCGTTCGTTGTATGCTGGCAGTTGCGGCCAATATGATTTATGATAATCCCTATCGTCCGTCCAAGCATCACGGCGATTATGCAGGTGATCCGGAGCTGTTTGGCATGTTTGCCCTTGGACCGTATGTTTTGGGGCAGACTCTTTGGATTCATAAAATGGCCGCTGACAAGGATATAGACAGAATACTCTTTTTTGCCAGAGACGGTTATCTGCATTATCAGTGCTACTGTCTTTTAGACGGCATCGCAAAGCGTAAAATCGGCAGTCAATACGTCCGCATTTCAAGAAGGGCGCTGCTGCCTTTGATCCTGAGCAGTGAGAAAAGAATGCTCTGTGCAGGCTCCCACATCGGTTATCTCTGGCACTCGCCAAAATCACTGACTGAAACAATGTCGGTCGTATTGAAGGATCATGCGGCGCAGGAGCTTGGTGCGGATTTGAGTGGGAATAACCAATGGGAAAGCGCATTTCATACAAACAGTGAGATGATGATGTTCATTCGCCGCCTGTACGATTCCTATGTGGACAGCAAAAAAATGGAGGACTATGTAAGCGGCTTTGTGAATTACTATAAACCCCTGCTGCAGGGCAAAATACTGACCTTTGATGTGGGCTACCACCTGCGGGATGAAATACTGCTGAAAAGCTTCTTCCCGGAGACGGATATTGTCGCCTGTTATACACACGCAACAGCCGATATTGCGCAGAAGCGGTCTGAACTGAGCGGAATTAGCGCCAACAGTTTTTTACCTGGCATTCCCTATGTGTCCTGGGAGCCGAGGGAGATGTTCCTGCAAGAGGATGCGCCTTCATGTGTAGCCTATCACCCGGACGGAACGCCAATTATGGCCGAGACAAAAGAGGTCAACCCGTTGGTCGTGGAGATACAGAAGCACGCAATGGAATTTATTCAGAATTACATCTCCGTGTTTCAAGAGGATCTATTCTGGCTGCCCATGGACTTCATTGATGCTGCGCTTCCCATGGAATCGTTCCTGCATAAACCCGGATTATCCGGTGAAAAATGGGTGCGTTCTCTGGAGCTTGAGGATAGTATGCACAGAAACTTTGGCACACCTCACACCCTCACTTTCTGGCGCACATACCGGACGCAATACTGGGTGGCAAAGCATCATGGCGGGCAGATGGAGCGGTATTTCCTGCTGTCTGTTATGCTGTTGTTTACCGATAGAAATGA
>CAJOOV010000003.1 GCA_905236265.1 uncultured Oscillospiraceae bacterium
AAAAGCCTTGAAAACACTCACTTATCCCCTCTTCAGGGCTGCTGATGGCAACGATTTGGCAACAAAACTGCATGTTTCATCAAAAAGGGCTAACTGATTTTGTCCTGTCCGGCTGGTTGTTTATAGGGTTTGATTGCGGCAGTGCTGTCTATCCATCTCTCGTTGTTAAACATGTCAATTATCACTTGGCGTCAATTCCCAATCTTTGTATAATACACTAGTGTGCTGGCACGTGCGGAAACTGGCAAAGCAGCTCATGCTGGATTTAGGTGTTACAGACTACTTGACAAAAAGGGGGTCAACATGGTGACACTGGGGGGCGTCATATGTCTCCAACCGGAATGCACCGGGCGGCGAGATGATTATCTCTGAAACCGGGGCAAGGATTGCAGCGTAAGCATACTACGCCACATAGATTTCGTTTCCCCCGGATAAACCGGGGTACAGTTGAGGGGCAGCCTGATGGCTGCCCCTCTTTGCAAGGCTTCTATAGGAATGCGCTTTATTGACAATCTGTGTCAGTCCAGATATTCCCGCACGTTAAAGCTCTCCTCTGTACGCTGCTCCTCGGTCATTATGCCGGGCACATACTCCGTCACATAGGTTTCACCGGAGATGGGGTCAATATGATACCAGCTGCTAGAGCCGGTGTACGACCTGAACCAAACCACAATCTCCGTCTCGTCCTCCGACGTAATCTCCCAGCCCACAGGATACTCCCCGGCGTTTACGATGCCCTCCAGATCAGGGTTCCTCTCATAGCAGTAATTCCTGACGGCTGAGAGCGCCTGATCCCCGGTGATTCCTACCTCCTGTCTGGGAATGACAGTGAAGGTCTGCATCATATAGGCAAACCGGTGACCCAAGCCCTCGGCCTCTGCGATATAATAATGCTCTGTCGCTACACGGCATCCGTCTTCGGCGGGAATGACATAGATTGTCTGAAGGTACTCCGGCATTCTCCCGGTGCCCTTTTCCTCATCTGCCACAATACGAATGCACTCCCCCGCAGCGTCCAGATGGAATGTCTCCGTATTGAGTTCGTACTCATCGGAAAGCCTATCGGTGATAGAGGCGGCCACTGTCTCCGCATCCTCCGTGGAGTACGCCACCTCCAGATAGTCGTCCGTCTGCTCCGGGTAGCCATAGGCATTGTAGAAGCATTCCCGACCTGCTTCGCTGGTGTGGACAAGCAGCTCATAGTCGTAGTCCATCTCAAAGCCGATTACGTCGCTTCTCATATGCTCGTAATGAACCGTCTCCTCCATGCCTTCCAGAATGATCGTATTGTCGTACCGCTCCCCGGCCTGCCTTCCCGGCACGCTGTCAGTCTCGGACGGCTCTTCCATCTCGGTGGGCGTTTCCGTTTCAACAGGCGTTTCCGCCTCAGTGGGTGTCTCGGTCTCGGCAGGTGTCTCTGTCTCCGTGGGTGTTTCCTCCTCGGCAGGCGCTTCTGCCTGCTGCGATACAGCGCTCTGGGAGGGCTGAGGCGTATCCCCGCCTTTGCTGCAGCCGCAAAGCACAGCCATCAGCACTCCTGCGGACAGGAGGGCTGCAAAAAGGGACAGCTTGAACATCGTTTTTCTCATTGAAGTAGTTTTCCTTTCCTCTCAATTCGATTTGATGCAAAGGATTTGACCATGCAGCATCATAACCCCAATGTGGGGCTCTCCGCTATCGTGACAATAGACAAAGCACAGCAGGAGTATACCCATAATCCTCGGCATATTGCCCAAAAGGAGAGCGTCCGTCCGCCGCTGCGGCCTATGCCCGCAGAACGCTGCAGCCCCCGTAAGAATCAATCAGAGATTTTCAGCACCGTCTTCCCCTTCGAGCCGCCGGAGGCCACCTTTTCCAGCGCACGGTTCACATCCTCCAGTGAAAACACCCCGTCCACCGACGCCTCCAGATGGTTTTCCCCGAACAGATCGGAAATGCGCTCCAACGCCGCCCCGTCCTCGTGGACAAAGATAAAGTAGTATTTCTGCCGCCGTCCTGCCGCCATGCGGTCATATTTTCTCCCTGCCGCCGTTAAAAGCAGCCGTTTCGTCAGCGGCATATGGTCAGGGCGGTCAGTGGCACTGAGGCCGCCTCCTCGTCCGAGAGGTATTCCGGCACTCTGGCAATGGCCCTCTGGTGGATGGCAGCATATTCCGCAAATGCACCGATCCGCTTCAGCTCCATCCTGCCATAGACCCGCTCCCCCGGCCGGAATCTGCTGACCCTCCTGCCGGTTTTCTCGATCACGCCCACAAACTCGTTTCCCATGACCAGCGGGAAGCGGTACGGGACGATCATTTTGACCTCCCCTTTGATAATCATATTGTCCAGCGGATTGACCCCTGCCGTGCGAATCCTGACCAGAACATCCTCGTCCCCGATCTCAGGCACAGGTATGTCCCGAAGCTCCAGCGCACGGCCTTTTTTGTCATATCCGGTCAGAATCGCAGCCTTCATGTCTCTTCTCCTATTCTTTTGCGCATTTTGTCCATACAGTCTGCCAGCGTGAGCTGCCTGAGCTGCTCCTCCGCCTTCCTCTCGATCTCCCGGAAGCACTCTGTCAGAACCGGACGGATATGCCTGCCTACGATGCAGGCATCGTTGGGGTTGCGGTGCAGGTCAAAGACATGAACCTCCTCCGTCTCGTTTATCGCCTGATAGATTTGATAGAGGGAGAGCTTCTCCGGGGGAATCACCAGTGAAAAGCCCCGTATGCCCGGATGGCTGTGGATAATGCCGCTTTTCTTCAGCAGTCCCGTCACCTTGCGGATATAGCTGGGGTTTGTGCCCACACTGTTTGCAATCGCCTCGGAGGTCATGGGCGGCTCCCCCTGGGAGATCATCATCAGCGCATGAATGGCAGTGGAAAACCTTGTATCCATCATATCCTCCGGAAGGTGACAATATAATGGGTGTTCTGCGGGGTGGGGATACTTGGGTCAGCGAAGGCGTACTTACCCTTTACGCCCTCCTCCTCCAGCGTCAATTCAAAGTGAGACAGGGCAATGCCCACATCCAGCTTCTGAATGTCCCCCAGAGGGCTGTCCTTCATGCTCTTCGCCTCGTAGAAGTGGACGCTGTCCCCGTCCACCACCGCCCGCCACGGCTGTCCGTTTCCCGCAGAGGGCGCCCAGCGGGCCATCTCCAGCGCCCTGCGGAAGGGATGGGCGGCGGAGAGGGAGCGGCGGAAGTCTCCCTCATAAAACAGGCTGTCAAAGCTCTTTCGCTCGTCCGCCTTCAGCCCCTTGCGCATCAGCCTTTCCCGGATAGACTGTTTCGCCGCAGGATACCCCACGGGGCTGGCCACAGGCATCACCTCGCCGTCCTTCACCTCCATCGCCTTTTCAAATGCGCCCCGGCTCAGGGAGGCAGCCAGCATCACCGTGCCCATTCCCCGGGAAAGGGCAAAGAGACACGCCTTTTCAAAGCTGTAGCCGCAGGCGATTTCAAAATGGGGCACCCGTTCCACCTTCGCCCCAAGGTAGCACTCCTCCCCTACGATTACCGGGCTGGAAAGACCATGCTCCCGCCTGTCCAGCAGCCGGAAGGTGACGGGTACGGAGAAGGGGTTCGTCAGCTCACCGGTGTACCGTTCCAGCGCTGCCCAGTCCTCCCTGCTCAGGGGCTTGCCGTCAAAGGTGCGCACGCTCTTTCTCTTCTGAATCAGCTCGGTTATCATAGGTCATCATCCTTTCGTTATTGTATCTGATACAAATACATTTTAAAGCCCGGCTCTGTATTTGTCAACCGTATTCCGCTCCCAAGCAGCGAAATGCACATGGGATGGATTTGAAGCGCCCTTCGGAGTCCATTCCCGCCTGGCAGGTCTTGCGCCAAATGCCGGAAAATGGTATGATAGATTGCAGACTGCCGGGGGGGCTTTCTACCCCGGCGCAGATTATGAGAGCAGAGGAGTAATCGGTATGAAACACTTTGGAGTACAGCCCTTCCTGTTCCCCATGCCCACCTATATGATCGGCACCTATAATGAGGATGGCTCTGTGGATGAGATGATGATGGCATGGGGCGGCATCTGTGCCGAGGATATGGTGGCGCTGAATCTGGAGGCCTCCCACAAGACCGTGGCGAATCTGAAGGCACGGGGCGCATTCACGCTGGCCATTCCCGGAACGGATACCATGAAGGAGTCTGACTTCTTCGGCATTGCCTCCGGCAACAAGGTTGCTGATAAGTTCCAGCGCAGCGGTCTTCACGCAGTAAAAAGCGACAAGGTAGACGCTCCCATTATCACGGAGTATCCCGTGACGCTGGAGTGTGAGGTGGTGGAGTTCCAGCAGCAGCCCTATGGTCTGCGGGTGCTGGGCAGAATCGTGGATGTTCTTGCGGACGAGAAGGTACTGGACGAGAAGGGCAAGATCGACGCAGGAAAGCTCCATGCCTTTGTGTTCGATCAGATGCGCAACGGTTACTATGCCATCGGGGATCACATCGGTCAGGCATGGAACGCAGGCGCAGGGCTGATGAAGCAGGGCTAAACTCTGCGGGGCTTTGTCTACAGTCAGAGGCACCGGGGAAAACCCCCGGTGCCTTTTGCGTTATCCGCTGATATGCTCGTAGATGTGCAGCAGAGTGACCTCATTGGGCTGCAGCCGCTCCCGGATGTGCAGCTCCCCCTCCTGCACGGTCAGACGCTCCATGGACATTCTGGGGAAGCAGGCGTCCTGCAAATAGCGGATGTCACTCATCTCCAAACTGTCGTCAAAGTGGAACCTGCCCCACTCCGGCAGAATGCTGCCCTCCCGCTCGTTGATGGAGCGGCGCTTGACCGTGAAGGTTTTCCCCTCCGGCATCTGCTCCAGCACCAGCTCCAGCGCCAGATGCTCGTGGTCGCTGTAGAGGCCGTCCAGTTGGCTGGGCAGGGGGCTGTCTTCCTCCGCCTGATGATACTGCTCTCCCAGCGTCTTCCCGTTGAAGCAGAGGATATAATAACTGAAGTGGTCTGTGCGGGTGATAATCCAGTGCTCCCCCCGGCTGATGACGAAGGCGCCCAGCGCCTTTAAAAACTGCATCAGGAAAAAGGCGGGCTTGCGGATATTCATCTGGCTCACCAGACCCATATTGCCGTTCACAATGCGATAGGTGTCGTAATGGTTGCCCATCCAGTCCGAGCCGAGGGAGAGAATCATCATCTCCGCCCGGTTCCACAGGGAGGATACCTTGCGGGCAATATAGGCGCTGCGATAGCAGCTGTCATTGAGATAGTTCCGGTCGGAGATGGTGCAGTTCCACTCGCATACATACAGACTGCACGCCTGCAGCCCCGCATCGTCCAGCATCTGTCTGGCTCTGTCCACATACAGCTCCTCTACCCCCGTGTCCCTGCTTCTCACCGGGAGAATGCTGTCCCCCCTTGTCTCATAGGGGTAGATGACCACGGAGTAAAAGTCCGGCGGGCACTGACGCTGTGCCAGCCGCCGCAGCGTCTCCTGCTGCCAATCCAGACGGTAATCCATCACGGCGCCCCAGCCCCCCACTCTGGCAAGGGGCACATACTCCCGTACCACCTGAAAGAGATACTGAAATGCCTCCACATACTCCATATCCCCCTCCGGGTTCCCGTAAAGCCGGTCTATCCGGTGCCCGTTGGGGATATTGGTCAGCTCGAAGATCCAGCCGCTGACCTCCTCCTTGCCGTAGCGCTTGACCACATGGCGCACAAGGCTGCGCACTGCATGTTCCCAGACCCGGCGGGAGGCAAACTCTATGGCGTCATACTCCTGAACCACCACCTCATGCTCGTTGCGGGTGATGGTGAAGGGGCGCTTTCCCAGATCCAGATAGGGCGTGATGCGGTGGTTCACCATAAAGTCCAGCACATTGTCCAGCTCGCCGAAGCTGCACTCCTCCACACGCTGGCCGTTGCAGATCATCATTCCTCTGGAAAAAACGTTCCACACTCTGGCATATTGAAACCCGATCTGCTCCTTCAGATACAGCAGGTGGTTTTGCAGGTTCGCCTGGGTCATATAGACCGCCGAGCCGATGTTGATGGCTCGCAGCCAGCCCTTTCCATACGCCTCCCCTGACCGGGCGTTTACCCTCAGCTGCACCCTTCTGCCGTATTGCTCTCCCTCATGCTCTCCTCCCGTGTGGGCAAGCTGCCGCCGCAGCTCCGCCGCCGTCACCTCCTGATTTCCCTCCCCCTGCCGATGCTCCTGCCGGAGCATTCTCCGGTATTCCGACGGGGAACAGCCGTTGATGTCCCGAAACACCCGGTTGAATACGGAGAGGTTGGAAAAGCCGTTGTTGACGGCGACTACAGTGATGTTTTTATCGCTCTGGGCAAGCTCCTTCATGGCCGAGCGTATACGCACCTGATTCACATAGTCCACAAAGTAATACCCTGTCTGCTTTCTGAAAAAGCGGGAGAGGGTGGAGGTGGAGATCTGCAGCTCCTCCGCCAGCTTGGAAAGGCTCAGGTTGTGCTGGTAGCTCTGGTTCACAAAGCGGATCATCCGCTGCAATCGCAGCTCACTGCCCAGCCGCTCCTGTCCCATGTCCACCTGATAGTGTTCAACCACCTCGTCCAGCACACGCAGCAGCAGGCTGTCCATGAGAAAGCCGCCGTTTCCCTCCTCAAGGGAATAATGGCGTATCAGCTCCCGGAGAAGGGAGCGCATCTGGGAATAGGAGTGCTTTTTGTCCTCTGCGCTGCTGCACACAAACATCCTGCTGTGCTCTTCCGGAAGGCGGGAAAAGAGCTGCCACGGATACTGAATCAGGGCAAACAGCGTCTGCTCCCCTGTCACCTGATGGGTGATGCCGGAATTGATGAGCAGCACGTCCTCCTCCCCCAGCGTCACAGCCCGGTCGCCCACGACAGCGTCCAGCGTTCCCCGCACCACATAGAGAAGCTCTACCTCCGAATGCCAGTGGGCAGCCATGTCCACGCCCTTCATTACGCTGAAGCGGATGTCCCCATAGTAGTCCATGCTCCCTGACTCCTTTGCATCGTCTTCTGCCTGAACTATAGCACACCTTTCCATCTCTGTCAATTTGACCGAAGAGGCGGAAATACTACCCGACATTTTGTGCAGTTTTTGTTGTTTTTCTCCCAAGAGGTGCAAAATCTGTGTTTCATTTTTTGCCTCCCCCCGGCAAAGGCGGAATGTCAACGCAAAAACCGGCGACAGATAGGCAATGGATTGAATGAATCTTTTCCCCGCTGCCGATACAATAAGGTCAACCTGACGGAGCTGTGGCTGGACGGCTCCGGGTAATGCTCCCAGCTCCGGCGCAGCCTTCATCCGCCGCTCCGGGGCATGCGAATAAGAGAAGGAGGACTTTCCGAAATGAGTTCACAAACCAAAACAGAACCCAAGCTCCTGATTGGCTACGGCTTGGGCGAAGTCGCGTGCCAGATGAGCTGGTACATGATCAACAACTACCTGAACATTTTCTACACCGACGTGGTGGGTCTGTCCGGTGCCGCCATCTCCACCATCGTGCTGATTGCCCGTATCTGGGACGCCATCAACGACCCCATGATGGGTCAGATTGCTGACCGCACCAACACCCGCTGGGGCAAATTCCGTCCCTATCTGATGTTTGCCCCTCCCTTCCTGGCCATCTTCAACATTCTCACCTTTACCGTCTTCCCGGTACAGGGCATGATGAAGGCCATTGTCTGCGCCATCTGCTACATCGGCGCCGGTATGGCTTACACCGCCTGCTCCATCGCCTATCAGGCCATGCTGAACGTAATTGCCATTGACTCCCGGGTGCGTCAGATTCTGGCTACCGCCCGCAGCACCGGCGCTTCCATCATCGGCATCATCCTCTCCATGGTGGCAATGCCCCTGATCCTGCACTTCAGCTCTGCCGTCAACGAGGCAGGCGAGCCCATGGCTGACGGTCACGGCTACTTTGTGGCTACTGTCATCTTCTCCCTCATCCTGATTCCTGTGTTCTGGCTGTGCGCTGCTATGTGCAAGGAGACGTATACTGAGCATCTCCATGGCGCCGCTCCCGCTGAGAACGCCGGATTCCTTGCCAACATGAAGGGTCTGGTTCAGAACGATCAGCTGCTGATGGTGGTGCTGGCCACTGTCATGGGTACCATCTGCGTCACCGGTCGTTACGGCATCCTGGTCTTCCACGTCATCTATGTGGTAGGCGGCCCCCAGTACATTGCCAGAATGTTCACTGCCATGACTGTGGGCCAGCTGGTCTCCACCCTGACTGTGCCCTGGGGCACCAAGGTCTTCGGCAAGCGCAACTACATGATTATTCTCAACGCCATTATGTGCGCAGGCTTCGTGGCTCTGTTCCTCAATCCCACCAACAACCCTGTTTACCTCATCGGCGCTTCCTTCGTGGGCTCTCTGGGCTTCGGCGCTCCCGCTATCTGCTACGGCATGGTGGGCGATTCTCTGGAATACGGCGACTGGAAGCTGGGCAAGCGTCAGGAAGGTCTGGCCGCCTCCATGCTGAGCTTCGGCGTGAAGCTGGCTACCGCCCTCTGCGCTCCCGTTGTCATGCTGCTGTTCGCTGTGGGATATGTCCCCAACGCAGAGCAGACCGAGGCTACCAAGACCGGAATCAACTTCATGGTCAACATGCTGCCTGCCATCATCGCCGTGATCTCCTGCATCCCGCTGATCTTCTACAAGCTGGATGACAAGCGTGTGTCCGAGATCCGCGCCGATCTGGAGGCCGGTAAGCACAAGTGGGATAAGGAGTAATCTCTCCCCACAACCCGAAACTCCCGCATCTACAGGAGCCTGCCTGAGTCATCAGGCGGGCTCTTTTTGTCTTTTCCGCTTTCTCTTTCCCCGCCGCTGTGCTCAAAAGAGCAAATGAAGGATCGTATCAGGGCAAAAACCGCAGGGCTTCTGAGCGAAGTCTGTGATAAGATGACAGTAAATCATTTTGAACTTTACAGAAAGGATGGATTGCCATGCAGTTGACAAAAGCACAGAGGGAACGGGTGGAGTCCCTGCTCAGCCAGATGACGCTGGAGGAAAAAATCGGTCAGATGAATCTGGAATCGCCCTCCATTGTGGGCGGCTTCGATGTCTCCTTTGAGGAGCTGATCGAGATGGTGAACGACGGGCGCATTCCCCAGGAGGAGTTCGTGAAGATCATGTCCACCGCCACACGGGATTTTCACGAGGACGACATCCGTGCCGGACGGGTGGGCGCTATGATGGGCGACGACCCGGTGAAGGCAAACGAGCTTCAGAAGATCGCCGTGGAGGAGAGCCGTCTGGGCATTCCCCTGATGATGGGCTTTGACGTGATCCACGGCTTCCGCACCGTCTATCCCATCGCCATTGCCGAGGCGGGCAGCTTTGAGCCTGACCTGTTTCGCCGCACCGCCTCCATGGCCGCAAAGGAATCCCGTGCCCATGGCGTGTGCTGGAACTTTGCCCCCATGGTGGACGTGGCAAGGGATGCCCGCTGGGGCAGGGTGTCCGAGGGTCCCGGCGAGGACCCCTATCTCGCCTCCTGCTTTGCCAGAGCCAAAATCGACGGACTGCAGGGGGACACCTCCTCCAAGGAGAACTATGTGGCCGCCTGTCTGAAGCACTATGTGGCCTACGGCGCCTGCGAATCCGGGCGGGACTACAACACCACCAGCATGGCAAATTCCCTGCTCTACAACGCCTATCTCCCTCCCTTTAAAGCCGCCGTGGAGGAGGGCGCCGCCACGGTGATGGCCTCCTTTAACGACCTCAACGGCGTGCCCTGCACCCTGAACCGGTTCACCCTCCGGGAGATTCTGAAGCAGTGCTGGCGTTTCCCCGGCTTTGTGGTCAGCGACGCAAACGCCATCCGGGAGTGCGTGGTTCACGGCATTGCCGGAGACGAGCCCACTGCCGGAGTCATGGCCGCCCAGGCGGGCATGGATATGGACATGGGCACCGAGATCTATCTGAACAACCTGAAGCAGGCTGTGGAGGATGGGCGGCTGGACGGGGCATACATCGACGAGGCCGTGCGCCGGATTCTCTCCGTCAAAATGTGGCTGGGTCTGTTTGACAATCCCTATGTCCCCCAGACGCAGATTGCCGCCAACGAGGTCATTCCCCAGTCCAACCTTGCCTTGGCGCTGGAGGCGGCGGAGAAATCCATCGTTCTGCTGAAAAACGACGACAGGGTGCTGCCTCTGGACAGGTCTAAGAAGATCAGTCTGGTGGGCACGCTGGCAAATAAACCGGAAGAGGTCATCGGGGCGTGGGCCATGAGCTGGAAGCCCTCGGACTGCGTTACCATTCTGCAGGGATTGAAAAACAGCGGCGCTGCGGTGGAATACTTCCCCTGCGGCGGGCCGGACGCTCCGGTAAACGAGGAGGAGATCGCTGCTGCCGCCGCCTACGGCGATGTAATTGTCGCCGTGGTGGGCGAGACAGTCTCCATGACCGGGGAGGCCTCCTCCAAGGCGGACATCTCCATGCCCGGTGAGCAGCGGGAGATGCTGAAAAAGCTCCTTGCCACCGGAAAGCCCGTGGTCGCCCTTCTGATGAATGGCCGCCCCATGGCGCTGGACTGGGAGGCAGAGCATCTCGGTACAATGGTGGAGTGCTGGCATCTGGGCATCCAGATGGGCAACGCCGTGGCAAGGGTGCTTCTGGGAGATGCCGCCCCGCAGGGCAGGCTGGCCTCCACCTTCCCCAGAATGACCGGACAGTGCCCCCTCTACTACAACCATCCCAACACCGGACGCCCCGGCAGCAAGAGCAAGTTTACCTCCCGGTATCTGGATGCGGGATTTACCGAGCTGTTCCCCTTCGGCTACGGTCTGAGCTATACCCAGTTCCGGTATGACGGGCTTTGTGTGGCGGATAAGGGCGATTATCTGGCCGTGTCCGTGGGGCTGACCAACACCGGTGAGCGTGCCGGGACGGAGACGGTTCAGCTCTATATGCAGGACGTTGTGGGCAGCATTGTCCGTCCGGTGAAGGAGCTGAAGGGCTTTGAAAAGGTGACGCTGAAAGCCGGGGAGAGCCGGGAGGTGTCCCTGCGGCTGAACAAGGCGGATATGGGCTTTTACAACGACAGGGGCGAGTATCTGCTGGAGGACGGCACATTCCGTATCTATGCCGGAGGCAACAGCCGGGACTGCCTGATGCAGGAGATCACTGTAAACTTTTGACCCTGCGCCTCAGACGGCTGAAAAACGGAAACACGCTTGTTTTGACAGGCACAGAATACAGAAAAAGGAGCATGAACCATGAAACAGATTCCCGAGATTCGCAGTGACAACGGCATTCAGACCCTCTATGTCCACGGCGAGCCCTTCTTCGCTCTGGCCGGTGAGCTGCACAACTCCAGCGCCAGTGATCTGGACTACATGGAGCGTGAGATCTGGCCCCATCTGAAGGGGCTGAACATGAACTCTGTCATTGTCCCCCTGTACTGGGAGACCATTGAGCCGGAGGAGGGATGCTATGACTTCACCCTGCCGGAGGGTCTCATCCGTCAGGCAAGGGAGAACGATATGCACCTGATCTTCCTGTGGTTCGGTCTTTGGAAGAACGCCGAGTCCATGTATGTCCCCGGCTGGATGAAGCGGGACAGCGAGACCTATTTCCGTGCCCGCAAGGTCAGCGGGGAGCCGATCAACACCATCTCCCCCCTGTGTCAGGCGGCAGTGGAGAAGGATCGTGCCGCATTTACCGCCGTTATGACCCGTATCCGTGCGCTGGACGAGGAGGAGAACACCGTCATCTTCATGCAGGTGGAAAACGAGATCGGTCTGCTGGGCACGGAGCGGGACTACAGCGACGCCGCCAACGCCGCCTTTGAGGGCGCCGTTCCCCAGAAGCTGGCAGAGGTCTTTGGCAAGCAGGGCACATGGAGAGAGGTTTTCGGCGCTGACGCTGAGGAGTCCTTCATGGCATGGCATTTTGCCAGCGCCGTGGAGACCATCGCCGCCTCCGGGCGCAAGGCCTATCCCCTGCCCTGCTACGCCAACGCATGGCTGAAGCAATATCCCTGGTTCCCCGGCACCTATCCCAGCGGCGGCCCCGTGGTGGGGATGCACCCCATCTGGCGTGCGGCTGCCCCCTCCCTGTTCGCCTTTGGCCCGGACATCTATGTCCCCTACTGCGCCGATATTCTGGACGAGTACCACACCCCGGAGAATCCGCTGGTCATCCCGGAGATCCGCAAGGATGCCGTCACCTCCTCCTACTGCCTCTATGCTTTCGGCAAGCACAACGCCATCTGCTACTCCCCCTTCGGCATTGAGGAGATGACCATGGATCCCTCCAAGATCGACGTACCGCCGATGGAGGTCATGATTGCCCTGAATATCGACCCCTCCGCCTTCGATATTGCAGGCAGCAAGGATCATCTGGCCGCCACCTATGACTTCATCAATCAGGTCAAGCCCCTGTATCTGAAGTACAGAGGCACGGACAAGCTCCATGCCTATTGCCGCAAGGGCGAGGTGGACTACGGCTGCGCCGTGCATCTGACGAACTATGACCTGCAGATTGCCTATGGCCCCCGGATGTCCGGCAAGCCCCTTGCCGCCGGGTGGATTATGGAGCTGGAGGAGAACAAATTCCTGCTGGTGGGTATGCAGAGCACCCTCACCTTCCGCTGCAAGCCCGGCGTGAACAAGAAGGCAGAGGTTCTGCGCTTTGAAGAGGGCAGGCTGGAGGACGGCAAGTGGGTCCGCGGACGCATTCTCAACGGAGACGAGCAGATGTCCATCCGTCTGGGCGAGCACCTCACCGCCTATATGCTGGAGCTGTTCCAGTATTGATGC
>CAJOOV010000004.1 GCA_905236265.1 uncultured Oscillospiraceae bacterium
CCACGGATGCAACAGAATCAGCACAGCATCTCAGAATAATGACGGAATCTAACATTTTTTAACAATCTGTTTCCAAAGCGCTCCATATTTTGCCACATATTCTGCTATTCTGCCTGACAACCTGAACCCTGCGCAGACACAGGCTCATCATCGATCACAAGCTATAGAACAAAGACCGCATTTTTTGTCTTAATATATGTAATGTATTTTCACTTTACACGCATTCTTTTTTGCAAAAGGCAGCGATTCTCTATTGAGAGCGGATTTGTCAAGGGTAGAATTCTCTATGGAGGTTGTTTTTTCATCAAAGAGGCCGCAGAACCTTTTCTCAGGCGCAAAAGTAGCGATACCGTCACTGTCATTGAGGCAGTGCGAAACACGCAGCCACATAGATTATCGATCAATAATGGCAAAATACACTGAAAATGATTCATAGCCTGAGCTTTCTCCCAAAGTTCAGGCTACGCTCTTCAGAGGGTTTCTTTGTGGTCTTCACGCTCTTGGTGCGCTCCAATCAAAATACACGTTTTTCCCAGAGACAGTTTTATAGCTGCGGATGCGGACGTAGTAGGTCATGCCTGGTCAGACTGTTGATGGCCTGAGATACAGCAGATGCCTTCTTGACCGTGGCCGTTTTTATTGCCGCTCTTGAAGCTCTTGTTGGTGCTATACTGAAGAAGAACAAGCTTTGTGTTACATTTTTCAGGCTGAATTACAACTGTAGTCCTCCACTCTACTAACTCACTTTGAATGAAGGCTTCCGTTCTCCCCCGGCTCTCCAAAACAGGTGAGCCCGCCAAAGGCGAGCTCACTCATGCAATAAAGATATGTGGTTATCCAGATAAGTCCGCTGGGTGTGATTGCAGAAAAGGTACGGGATTAGCTGGGTACGGGACGGCATCCCCGACATCCCGTGCGCCGATCAATGAGTGCAGGTAAGGAATGCGAATCGTCTTGTCGTGGTCAAGAAAACAGTTGGGTATCTGCTCGGCGTATTATCCCAAAATTGCTCTGAGATCCTCCTCAGGGGTCTTGGTGGGACTGATGTTGAAGTTCTCTTTGAGGTAATTCAACACATTTGGAGAGACGAACGCAGGCAGTGTGGGTCCCAGACGAATATCCTTGATTCCAAGGTATAGCAGTGTCAAAAGCACACATACCGCTTTCTGTTCATACCAAGAGAGGATGATGGACAGTGGCAGCTCATTCACGCCGCAGCCAAACGCCTTCGCCAGAGCCAGGGCGACCTGAATGGCGCTGTAGGCATCGTTGCATTGACCCATGTCCATGATGCGGGGCAGGCCTCCGATGGTGCCCAGATTGAGGTCGTTAAAGCGGTACTTGCCGCAGGCCAGCGTCAAAATGATGGTATCCGAAGGGGTCTGCTTGACCAGTTCGGTATAGTAGTTCCTGCCGGGACGTGCTCCGTCGCAGCCGCCTATCAGGAAGAAGTGTCGGATAGCCCCGGTCTTTACAGCTTCGATCACCTTGTCCGCCACACTCAGCACCGTAGTGCGGGCAAAGCCGGTCATCACTGTCTCGCCGCCGTTGATGCCGGTGAATTGCATATCCTCCGGATAGCCGCCCAGCGCCAGCGCCTTCTCAATCACTGGTGTGAAATCCTTGTCCTCACCGATGTGAACGATTTCGGGATAGGAGACGACTTCCGTGGTAAACACCCGGTCCGCATAGCTGGTCTTCGGTGGCATCAGGCAGTTGGTGGTGAACAGAATCGGTGCGGGAATGTCCGCAAACTCCTTCTGCTGATTCTGCCATGCGGTGCCGAAGTTTCCTTTGAGGTGAGGATACCTGCGCAGCTCGGGATAGCCGTGGGCGGGCAGCATTTCGCCGTGGGTATAGATTTTGATGCCCTTGCCCTCGGTCTGCTCCAGCAGCTTCTTCAAATCATACAGATCATGCCCAGAGATCACGATGAATGGCCCCTTCTCCACCTTCAGCGGTACTGTCGTCGGCGAAGGTGTGCCGAAGGTTTCGGTATTGGCCCGGTCCAGAAGCTCCATACAGGTCAAATTATGCTTGCCGACCTCCATCACGATGGGAAGCAGCTGCTCCATGCCCCAATCCTCACCGATGGCAAACAGGGCCTTACAGAAGAACGCATTGACCTCGTCACTTTGATAGCCCAGCACATTTGCGTGATAGGCATAGGCTGCCATACCTCGGATGCCGAACAGGATCAATGACTTGAGGGAGCGGATGTCTTCGTCGGCATCCCAGACCTTCGCCATATCGTAATCATCCTTCCCGCCGCAGGGCGCTCCGCAGGTGCTGCATCTGGGAACAAGAATTTCTTTTTCCGCATGTACGGCGTCAATCAGCGCCCGGATGGTCACTTCATTGAAGTTTACATTTGTGATTGTGGTAAACAGACCCTTGATAATGAGATCGCAGGTTCGTTTTTCGGGATATTCGCTGCCGTCCACAGCACGGGCAAGTCCAATCAGGGCTCCCGTCAGCTGATCCTGAAGTCCGGCAATGTCAGCCCTTTTGCCGCAAACGCCTGCTTTTCCCATGCACCCCTTTCCGCCTGCGGTCTGTTCGCACTGAAAACAAAACATCTGAGTATTCATTTTACCTCTCCTTACTTTGCTGATTTTTACTGTTTTCTTGCTTTTCCTGTTTTTCTTTGATTTCAAGCGTATCGGCTGTTTCGAGCAGTCTGTCTCTTCTTCTCATTTCACACATAGGCAATCCCTCATACTTTTACATCCGGGTTCTTCTCGCCGAACTTCTCCTTCAGCATCTCGCAGATCTCGCTGCGTTCCTTCCGTTGCTTCTCCATGTTCTTGATGGTCTTGTAGGCGGCAAACAACGTAGACGGGCCGATCTCAGAGCTGAAGTAGCCAATGCCCTGATTCCATGCCAGCAGCTCGAATACATCATCCAGAGCTGCGCTGTCCAGCCCGTGGATATAAGCCTTCACCAGCTCACGGGTCGCCTGACGCATCCGTCCTGCGCCCACCGCATTGGTCAGGGAGAGCAGCAGCCGGATCTCATAAGGCAGATGACGGTGTTCATCGTTCCATGTCAGATCCCAGAAGTTCACGGCAATATTGCCCAGCTTCTCATCAATCAGCGGCATATTGGTCAGCGCAGCCGGGCGCATGGGAATGTCCTTTTCTTCCTGCTTGACTGACCTGCGGTAGAAATAGGCGTGAAATTCCGCACTGCCCTTCTGGTCGGTGAAGTGCTCAAAGCCAAGTCCCTCCATTACCTCATACAGGGGAATGGGGTCAAAGCTCTGTACGATTTCCAGCCCGCTTCCGGCGGGGAGCTGCGTGGCCTGCTTCTTGATGCCCTGAAAGAAATTGCCCTGAATGCCTCTTACGTCGATCTGCTTGAAAGAACCGATCTTATCTTTCCACTCCATGATGAATCTTCCTCAGTCCAAAATTCTGCCGTCCCGGGAGATCGTCACAACCTGCCACGGGATTAATTTGCCGCTATTCTTGAGTGCGTTCTCTGCTGCCCTCTGAAGTCCGCCGCAGCAGGGTACCTCCATGCGGACGATGGTTACGCTCTTGATATCATTGTTCCGGATGATCTCCGTCAGCTTGTCTGTGTAGTCCACCGCATCCAGTTTTGGACAGCCGATGATCGTGACTTTGCCGCACATGAACTCCTCATGTATGTTGGCGTAGGCATAAGCCGTGCAGTCAGCAGCGATCAACAGTTTTGCCCCTTCAAAGAAGGGTGCCTGTGTCGGCACCAGCTTGATCTGGCAGGGCCACTGCGCCAGTCGGGAGATGGGCTTTCCCATGTACGCTGGTGCATTCCCAACTTCACTCTGTGGGAATTGCATCATTCTTGATCCGGGGCATCTGCGATCAAAAGCTCCACCGGAGCTTTTGCCTGCATGCTCTGGCACGCCCGC
>CAJOOV010000005.1 GCA_905236265.1 uncultured Oscillospiraceae bacterium
AGCAGAAAAACACCGGAAAATCAACGATTTTCCGGTGTTTTGGAGTTGCGGGGGAAGGATTTGAACCAACGACCTCCGGGTTATGAGCCCGACGAGCTACCGAACTGCTCTACCCCGCGATATTCATGCCGGAGACCGGGCTCGAACCGGCACGGGATCGCTCCCACGGGATTTTAAGTCCCGGGTGTCTACCAATTCCACCACTCCGGCAAAGGCCAATCTCTCGACTGCAAGAGGTATTATACTCCGTTATTGATATATTGTCAACCCCTGATTCCATGGTTTTTTCAGAAGGCTTCCCACGAAGCCCGTCGAACAGGGGCGGTGCAGCGGCGTCACACGGTCTGACCCGCCTGCACCGGAACCTCCTCCCGGAGAAGCTGGCAGATAAAGCGGGCTACGGACTGGGTGTTGTTCTCCTGCGCCGTCTCCACATAGCGTTCGCAATAGCGGTTCAGCGCCTGAATGTCATAGCCCCCGGAGACGGCGGACTTCATCAGCGCCTCCGCCTGACGGAAGCTGGCCAGCGGCAGCTCCTCCTCTGGGTCGATATTCAGCCCCTGACTGCGGATGTAGGACTCCTTGTCAAAGAGGTAGAAATAAACCGGCTTGTGCAGCAGTGCCGCCTCAAGGGAGGAGGCGGAGTAGTCCGTGATGACGGCATCGCAGATTTTCATCAGATCGTAGGTTGACCACTCCTTCCCCGTGCGGTTGACCGCAGGGAGAGGAAAACGGGAGAGGGGATGGGGCTTCACCAGCAGGGCGGCGCTGTCCTCCCATTGGGCGGCGGCGGATACCATCCTCTCTACCCCCTCATCCACGCCCTCCCGGAAGGTGGGCAGATAGAGCAGCAGCAGCTTTCCCCGCAGCTCCGGGCGGCGGCTGAGAAAGCGCTCCCGAAGGCCGGGGGCGGGGCGCTGGATGTAGTCCACACGGGGCATTCCGATGGGAAGAATCCGCTCCACCGGGGTATCAAACGCCTGGGCATAAATCTCTCTGGTGGCCTCACTGGCACAGAGGATGTAATCATAGTTGCGGTGCATCTTCATCTGCTGCGCCATCTTGGAGCTTCTTCCGCCGGGTCTGTCCAGACATTGATAGGAAAACTGCTTCACCGCCCCCAGAGCGTGCCAGATCTGGACAATCTTCAGCTCCTTTTTGTGGTGCAGCACACACAGAGGGATGGAATAGGTGTCTGTCACGGCGACACGGGCAGTTGCGATATGGTACAGCGAGCGAAACAGGAAGAGGCTGTAGGAAAAGGGATTGGTGCTTTTTGTCTGCTTCCGGCAAAAGGACACCACCTCCGTCTCCGGGCTCAGCTCCTCCAGCGCCTGACGCAGAAGCATAAAGTCGATGGGCTCGCTGTCGGACTCACGGGAGAGCATGACAACCTTATTTGAAACGGGAAACGGGCGAAACAGCAGATACAGCAGCTTCAGCCCCAGCGTTGCAATGGCAAGCAGTATGGACATATCAGCTCCTCCTTTCCCGCTCGTCAGAGTAATCTTAGCCGTATGAGCTGAAATTGTCAACTGGAAAGCACTGTTGTCCCTGCGCTTTTCCTGTAATATGTTGATTTTTTATGAATTATTTCCAATGGGTTTGACGCTTAGGGCATTGTGTGCTAATATGAAATCCCGCCTTCCGGGGCGGATTACCGACGTAAAACCGGCGCAGAACAACGCCGGATCGTTTTCCCAATGAAAGGAAGTGCAACTTATGCCAACTGCTACCCCCCGCCGCATCGGCTCTCCGATGATGGTGGTGCTGTCTGTACTGCTGGGGCTGCTGATGATCCTGTTCGGGCTGTATGCCGGAATCTCGAAACGCTATGAGACGGTCTTTCTTCCCGGCACTACGCTCAACGGTCTGGATGTGTCCGGCATGAACCTCTCTCAGGCGGAGCGGGTTCTTCAGGACAGTCAGGAGGATTATGCCCTCACCATCACAGAGCGGGACAGCGTCACCGAGACGATTACCGGCGAACAGATCGACCTGTCCATGGTGTTTGGAAACGCACTGGCAGAGGGTCTTGCCCAGCAGAACCACTGGTCATGGCCTCTTGCGGTGTTCGGCAGCCGCTCCTTCCCCGTAGAGGCAGAGGTCACCTATTCCTATGACACCGCCAAGCTCACCGAGGCAATTTCCCACCTGAAATGTATGAACTCCGCCGCCTCTACCCCTCCCAGAGACGCCTATCTCTCCGGGTTCAATGCGGAAACCGGCGGAGTTGAGGTGGTGCAGGAGGTGCAGGGCAATCTGGTTGACCAGAGCATCCTGCTGCCTGCCATCCAGGACGCCATTGCCACGATGAAGACCTCGCTGGATCTGGAGGAGCTGGACTGCTATGTAAAGCCCGCCGTCACAGCGGACGACCCCGCCCTGCAGGCAAAGGCAAAGCAGCTCAACGAGTATCTGGGCACCAAAATCACCTACCAGATGGGCAAGGACAAGATTGAGATCACCGGGCGCCAGCTGGTGGAATGGCTGAGCTTTGACGACGAGGGCAATGTCTCCCTGAACAACGAAAAGGTGACGGCCTTTGTCCGCCAGCTTGCCCACGACTACAACACCATCTACGCAAACCGCACCTTCAAAACCTCCAGCGGCAAGGAGATTACCGTGGAGGGGGGCGACTACGGCTGGTGGATGAACGAGCCGGAGGAGGTTGAGCAGCTCAGCGCCCAGATCCTGAACAAGGAGAGCGGCACCAGAGAGCCTGTCTGGAGACAGAAGGCGGCGGTGCTGGGGGCAGGCGGCTCCGGCGACATCGGCGGCACCTATGTGGAGGTCAACCTGACGGCGCAGCACATCTATTTCTACAAGGATGGCAAGCTTGTTCTGGAATCCGACTGCGTGACCGGCAAGAACGACGGCACCCCCACCGGAACCTACAGCTTCACCTATAAAGAGCGCTATGCCACCTTGAAGGGTGAGAACTATTCCTCCCCGGTGAGCTTCTGGATGCCCTTCAGCGGCAACGTGGGACTGCACGACGCCACATGGCGCACCCAGTTCGGCGGGAATCTCTATCAGGCGGGCGGCTCCCACGGCTGTGTCAACCTGCCGATTAAGACCGCAAAGTACATCTATGAGAACATTGACGCCGAAACTGCCGCCGTCATCGTCTATAAGCTGGACGGCACCCAGAGCAGCGAAACCAGCAGCCAGAGCTATGAGGACATCGCCTCTGCCATTGTGGAGGCGCTGGACGAAATCGAGAGCAGCGGCGCAATCAATTCCGGCAACTACAACGTGATGAAAAAACGCATTGAATGGGCGCAGGCAGCCTACAGCCATCTCAGCGGCTCTGCCAAGGCAGAGGTAACCAATTACGAGAAGCTGGAGGCGGCGGTGTCCGCCCTGAAACGGTATCAGAACGGCTAAATATACTGCGGCTTTTACGCAAATAATCATCCCCCGGCTAAGCCGGGGGTTTTTCATATGCGGGCCCTGCCCTTGTTTACTAGCAGCGCCTAAAGGCGCACATACG
>CAJOOV010000006.1 GCA_905236265.1 uncultured Oscillospiraceae bacterium
CCACCCATGCAGGCCTGCAGGGAATTTTGCGCATGGCTCTGCTGGATGGAGCAGACCTGCTCACTGTTTTGGGGGAGAGAGAGCAGGCGGACGCCTGCAGGGCAATGGCGGAGCGCATGAAAGCACACTGCCCTGCCTTCGGTACATCAAAAGCAGCGGCGGCAATTCTCAGCCTGTCCGAACTGGAGGACGCAGAGAAGCTGAACCGGGAGGTGCTGACCCCCGGCGGCGCTCACGGATATTCCACCTTTATGGGCTACTACCTGCTTGCGGCAAAAGCCAAGGCAGAGGACTGGCAGGGGGCTTTGGATGACCTTCGCACCTACTGGGGCGGGATGCTGGACATGGGTGCCACCACGTTTTGGGAGGTTTTTGACCTGAACTGGATGAATAATGCGGCCAGAATCGACGAAATCGTGCCGGACGGGAAAATTGACATCCACGGGCACTACGGCGCATTCTGCTACAAGGGCTTCCGGCACAGCCTGTGCCACGGCTGGTCCAGCGGCCCGGTGCCCTTTCTGAGCCGGTATGTCCTTGGCATCCAGATAGCGGAGCCGGGCTGCCGCAAGCTGAGGATTGCGCCTCATTTGGGCGATCTGGCTTATGTCAGGGGCAGCTTCCCCACCCCCTATGGCATTGTTTCCGTCTCCCACATCAAAAACGCAGACGGGTCGGTCAATACCGAATACACAGCCCCGCGGGAAGTGGAAATCCTGCTGGAAAATCCCTGATTGCCGGTCTGGGAGGTACGGAGTATGAAATACTATATGGGTCTTGACAACGGCGGAACCACGACAAAGGCTGCCATTTACGACCTGACAGGCCACGAAATCGGCGTTTCCAGCAGAGACACCAAGAGGCTTACGCCCCACCCCGGATGGACAGAGCGGGATATGGAGGAGATGTGGGACGCCAACTGCGGTGTGATCCGGGATGTTCTGGAAAAGACGGGAGTCGGTGCTGGGGAGATTGCCGGAGTGGCGGTCTGCGGTCACGGGAAGGGATTGTATCTTTGGGGCAAGGACGGAAAGCCCGCTCGAAACGGTATTATTTCCACAGACAACCGTGCCTATGAATACCCCGTCAGATGGCGCAGGGACGGCACAGAAGAACGTGCCTTTGCTTACTCCTGCCAGCACGTTATGGCTTGTCAGCCCGTCGCCCTGCTGGCTTGGCTCAGAGACAACGAGCCTGAGGTGATGGACAACATCCAGTGGGTGTTTGAGTGCAAGGACTATGTCCGTTTCCGCCTGACCGGGGAAGCACGGGCAGAGATTACAGACTACTCCGGCGCCAATCTGATGAATCTCCACACCCGGCAATACGATGACGAGCTGCTTGACTGCTTCGGTTTGGGCAGCATTCGCTCACAGCCGCTGCTGCTACCGGGGCATATCCCTCGTTGGAGGCAGCCTGTCAGGCCATGTGTCCCATCGGCAGACGGGTAATGCCGGATATGGATGCGTATCAGGCCTATGACCGCCGTTATCGGCTCTATCAGCGCATCATCGATTGTCTCGAACCGATCTGGGACGATGTTCAAAAGTGCATTGAGGGATGATAACGGTACTTGCGATGACAGAAACACACCGCTGCAGCTCCTTGGTGGGTTGCAGCGGTGTGCTTTGTCATTTGTTCCCTGTGGAATACCATGCAAGGCAGCAAGCCTTTATGGCTATTCTTTCTCAGATATCCAGCGCCGCATGGTAACCCCAGTACACGGCGTTGGTGATGGTGGACACTCTGGAGGCATCTCCGATCACCCGGACAAAGGGTGCAGTCCCCTGCAA
Organism: uncultured Oscillospiraceae bacterium; assembly: GCA_905236265.1. Classification (GTDB taxonomy): domain Bacteria; phylum Bacillota; class Clostridia; order Oscillospirales; family Oscillospiraceae; genus Onthomonas. The sequence goes on from CAJOOV010000006.1 coordinate 1,794, forward strand.
GTCCTCCACCACGTCGGTGCGGCTGCGCTGACCCAGAGCGCAGATGACGCTCTTGCCGGGCACCAGCACCTCGTTGTTGTCCTTGTCGGCGCAGATGACACCCTCTTCTGTCACCCGTAAGGCACGATAGCCGGTGTGAACGTGGACATACTTCTCAATCTCCGCCAGCAGCAGGGGACGGTTACGGACATTGGCATCGGGAGCCAGCATATCCCGCATCTCTACCAGATGGACATTTCTGCCCTCCTGACCCAGGTGGATGGCGCACTCAGAGCCGGCAAGTCCGCCGCCCATGACGACTACGTCGTTTCCAACCTTGTCCTTTTCCAGATAGTAGTTGTTCACCACCACCACATTGTCTCCGTCCAGTCCGGGGATGGGCGGCACCAGCGGCTTGGAGCCAACAGCGATGATGAGTGCATCAGGCGCTTCTTTCTCCACATACTCTTTCGTGACCTCGGTGTTCAACCGAATCTCCACACCGGTCTCACGGGCAAACTTGGCATAGGTGCCGGCAAGCTGATACATTTCATACTTGAAGGGCAGCGCCTGCTCGGACTTGAGGATACCGCCCAGAGCGTTTTCACGCTCGCAGAGGATGACCTTGTGACCACGGCGGGCAGCAGTATAGGCGGCGTACAGTCCGCCGGGTCCTCCGCCTGCCACCAGAACCTTCTTCCGCTCAGGAGCAGGATAGACCACGTCCCCCTCGCACTCTCTGCCAATCAGGGGATTGACGGTGCATCGGCGGGTGGAGGTGGCGGCACGCTCTGCCATGCAGGTGAAGCAGCGCAGACAGCGGACAATGTACTCGTCCTTATTCGCCATGATTTTGTTGGGCAGGAAGGGGTCAGCCAGCAGGGCACGAGCCATATACACCACGTCCGCTTCGCCGCTTGCAATGATCTCCTCCATCTGGGCGGGGTCGTTCAGGCCGCCGATGGTGGCAACCGGCTTGCTGACGTGCTTTTTGATCTCTGCGGCAAGGAACACGTTTCTGCCATGCTCGGTGAACATGGAGGGATGGGTGATACCGAAGGTTTTCTGGTAAGTACCTGCAGAGACGTGAATCAGGTCAACGTAAGGCTCGATCATCTGGGCGATCTTCACGCCCTCGTCAAGATCATAACCTCCTTCTGTAAACTCCGCCCCGCTCATACGGAATTCCAACGGGAAGAAAGGACCGACCTCTCCGCGAACCGCTTCCAGCACCTCAATGGC
>CAJOOV010000007.1 GCA_905236265.1 uncultured Oscillospiraceae bacterium
ATTCCTGCGCTCCTTCCTCCGGATGGAAGTAGTGATAAATCTCTTTTGCGGTGTTTTTCGGCACCACCTGCGCCAATTGCTCCTCGCTGGCGGCACGGATTGCCTTCACCGTCTTAAACCATGCCATCAACGCCTGACGGCGTTTTTCCCCTACGCCGGGGATTTCCTCCAGCTTGGAGGTCACCGTCTGCCGGGCGTGGCTCTCCCGGTGGAAGGTGATGGCAAAGCGGTGGGTCTCCTCCTGAATCCGCCCCACAAGGGCGAAGAGCGCCTGCTGGGACTGGATGCCGATTTCCCTGCCGTCCGCCGCCACAAGGGCACGGGTGCGGTGCCTGTCGTCCTTCACCATGCCGAACACCGGCACGTCCAGACCCAGCCCCTCCAGCACGGAAACGGCGATGTGTACCTGCCCCAGTCCGCCGTCCATGAGAATCAGGTCAGGCAGGGTGTTGAACTTCTCGTCCCCGTCCAGATACCGCCGGAACCGCCGACTCAGCACCTGCTCCATGGAGGCGTAGTCGTCGGGATGCTCCATATCCCGGAGCTTAAAGCGGCGGTAGTCCCGCTTCAGGGGCTTGCCCTGAGAGAACACCGTCATGGACGCCACAATATTGCTGGCACCGGTGTTGGAGATGTCATAGGCCTCAATCCGCTCCGGGGGGGCCTCCAGTCCAAGGGTGCGCCCCAGCAGCTCCATGAGTTTGCTCTGGCGCTCCTGCTGGCTGGTGGCACGCTCCGCCTCGTCCAGCGCCGTGCGCTGGGCAAGCTGCACCAGATTCGCCTTGTCCCCCCGCTGGGGCACGGCGAAGGCGACCTTATGGCCGCAGCGCTGCCCCAGAAGGGCAGACAGCTCCTCCATGTCCTCAAAGGGGCGGGGGAGGAGAATTTCACGGGGCAGCACCGGGCGGTTCAGGTAGTACTGCTTCACCAGCGTGGCCACAATCTCCTCCGTCTCCTCCTCCATGGGGGTGGACATCAGCTCCGTGTCCCGGTCAGTGAGGGAACCTTTGAGAAAGTGCAGCGCCACAAAGCAGCTCTTCGCCGTGCCCCGGTAGAAGCCGATCACGTCCGTATCCGCACGGGAGGCGGCCACCACCCGCTGCCGGGTGCCCAGAAGCTGAATCGCCTGCAGCCTGTCCCGAAGCTGTGCCGCCTCCTCAAAGCGCAGCGCCTCAGACGCCTCCAGCATGGCCTGCTTCAGCTCGCCCTCCACCTGAGAGAAGCGCCCCTCCAGCAGTCCCACCGCCTGAGCAATCCGCGCCCGGTAGTCCTCCGCCGTGAGCCGCCCCAGACACCAGCCGTCGCACAGCCCCAGATGGTGGTTCAGACAGGGGCGCTCTTTGCCGATGTCTCTGGGGAAGATCCGGGAGCAGGTGGGCAGGCGCAGGGCGTTGGCAATCGCCCGCAGGCTCTCCCCGGTGGCCTGCCGTCCCCCGTAGGGGCCGAAGTATTTCGCCCCATCCTTTGCGCTCTTGGAGACCATGGAGAAGCGGGGGTATTCCTCCTGAGACAGGCGCACAAAGGGATAGCCCTTGTCGTCCTTGAGCAGGATATTGTACCGGGGCTTATGCCGCTTAATCAGGGAGTTTTCCAGCACCAGCGCCTCGAACTCGCTGGAGGCGAGGAGGTAGTCAAAGTGGTCGATCTGCGCCACCATGGCACGGGTTTTGGCGTTGTGGGAGGCAAGGTCGGCAAAATACTGGCTCACCCGGTTTTTCAGCGCCCGGGACTTGCCCACATAGATCACCGTGCCCGCTGCGTCCATCATAATATAGACCCCCGGCCCCAGCGGGAGGGAGTGGGCCTTTTGTTTCAGTTCCTCTTTTGTCATGGCATATCCTGAAAAAAGGCTGTCTCACCGGAGGAGACAGCCCTTTTGAAGCAATTTGATCTGTGGGTAGGAAAATCAGCGGTCCAGTCCGCTGTCCAGCAGCTCCACCAGAGCGTCCACAGCCTCGCCCTCGTCTGCGCCGTCCGCAATGATTTGGATTTCCGTCCCCTGTACCACACCCAGAGACAGCACACCCAGCAGACTTTTGGCATTGACCCGGCGTTGTTCCTTCTCCACCCAGATGGAACTGCTGAATTCATTGGCCTTCTGAATGAAGAACGTGACGGGACGGGCATACAGCCCCACCTGATTGTTGACCACAGCGGCTTTGACGGTCATGCAACTACCTCCTAAACGGTCTTATCAGCAAAGAAGATACTGTATTCTATCAGATTCCCGAAGCCTGCGTCAACGGCATTTTCACCAAAAATCCCCACGCTCCCCCCCAGACAGGAGGCAGGAGTGTGGAATCCTGCCCCGTGGGGGAAAAATACGTCACTTTAGCTCCACCACTGTGACGCCCATCTCCCCCTCGCCGAAGCGTCCGGGGCGGTAGGATTTCACATAGCGGCTGCCCTTAAGGTGCTGCCACACCGCCTGGCGCAGCGCCCCGGTGCCCTTGCCGTGGATAATGGTGACGGTTTTCAGCCGTCCCATCACCGCATCGTCCAGAAAGGCGTCAATAGCGTTCTGGCACTCGTCGGTCATCATCCCCCGTATGTCCAGCGTGGAGGAGGCGGCAGTGGTGCGCATCTGGTGCTGCACCCTGCCCACCACCTGCTGGGGGGAGACCTTCACCGTTGTGCGGGGCACGTCCAGCACCCGCACCTCCTCCTGTTTGGCGGTGACGGTGAGGATACCCGCCTGCAGCTTCAGGGTGCCGTCCTTGCCCACGGAGATCACCTGTGCCTTCGTGCCCACGCCCAAAAGCTCCACGGTGTCTCCCGGCTGGGCGTCACGGGTGGGGGGCAGGCTGTCCTGCTGCCTGCGCTTCAGCTTTTCCTCCGCCTCGTTGAGGCTGCGGCGCAGCTCAGAGCGGCGGCGGTTGGCCTCCTCAGCGTTCTGCGCCCTGTTCTGGCTCTTTTTCATGTCGTCCAGCTGGCGGAAGACCTGATTGGAGACGATTCTCGCCTGCTGCAAAATATTCTCCGCCTCCCGCCGGGCGGATTCCGTGAGCTTTTCCCGCTGCTGCTCCATGTCCCGGCGAAGCTGCGCCGCCTTTTCCGCATCGGCGCGCATCTCCGCCTTCAGCCGCTGGGCGTCCTGCTGGGCCTGCTCCATCTCCCGGCGCTGCTGCTCCAGCTTGGTGAGCACGTCCTCGAACTGGACATTGCGCCGGTCAATCCGCCGGGCGGCGTTCTGGATGATATGCTCCGGCAGTCCCAGCCGCCGGGAGATGGCAAAGGCGTTGGACTTGCCGGGAATGCCGATGAGCAGGCGGAAGGTGGGCTTCAGCGTCTCCACGTCGAACTCGCAGGAGGCGTTTTCCACCCCCGGCTGGGTCATGGCGTAGGTTTTCAGCTCCGCATAGTGGGTGGTTGCCGCCACCCTCGCCCCAAGGCTTCTGGCCTCCTCGATTACCGCCACGGCAAGGGCGGCGCCCTCCACCGGGTCGGTGCCCGCCCCCAGCTCGTCGAAGAGAATCAGGGTGTTCTCGTCCGTCTCCTCCAAAAAGCCCACGATATTGGTGATATGGGAGGAGAAGGTGGACAGGGACTGCTCAATGGACTGCTCGTC
>CAJOOV010000008.1 GCA_905236265.1 uncultured Oscillospiraceae bacterium
ACGACATCGGCATCGGCTTTGAGAAAAAACTGAGCCTGATCCGGCGGCTGGAGGAGCTGCTGAATCAGGCGGGCAAGACGGTGAAAATCAGCTATTGCTGAAAAGCCTCGCCTGCGGGGGTTACTCCCTCCGCCCCTGCGGGGCACCTCCCTCAAAGAGGGAGGCATTGGCAAAGAGTGTCAAGTCTATGGATTTCGGAAAGGTTTTGCAATTGCGTTCACTACTCGTCAGTAGCCCCCTCTTCGAGGGGGCTGTCACGCAGTGACTGGGGGAGTGACCAAAACAAAGCCTTCCCCCATCGGGGGAAGAGGGACCGCCGCCGCAGGCGGTGGTGGATGAGGGGGTTTCTCCGCCGCGCCGAAACTCCCTCCGCCCCTGCGGGGCACCTCCCTCAAAGAGGGAGGCATTGGCAAATTAGAAAAGCCCCCAGTCATTGCCAATGGCCCCCTCTTAGAGTGAGCCCGTCTCGGAAACGTGCCGGTGGCACGTTTCAGGGCGAGAAGGATTCAATGCCGAAGGCACTCCTCTGCAAAAGGCTGTCACGCAGTGACTGGGGGAGTGAATAAAAAAGCCTTCCCCCGATGGGCAAATGGTGGATGAGGGGGTTCCCTCCGCCCCTGCCGGGAGAGAACAGAATAAACCAACAACCGGACGGGTCAAATCACCCGTCCGGTTGTTCTATCACCGTTTCGCCAGCTTATCCAGAATCAGGGAAATCTCCTCCAGCTTCGCCTCCGACTCCCCGGAGGCCACAGCGTCCCGGACGCAGTGGTTCACATGGGTCTTTAAAACATCGGCGTTTGCCCGTGCGAGGATGGACTGGGTGGCCATGAGCTGGTTGGAGATGTCGATGCAGTAGCGATCCTCCTCCACCATCTTCATAATCCCGTTGAGCTGTCCCAGTGCGGTTTTCAGCAGGCGGCTGATCTCCGCCTTGTCCGCCATCATCCCTCTACGCCCAGCACGTCATAGCCGGCATCGGTGACCGCTTTGGTCAGCACCTCGTCGGCAACGTCGGCGCTCAGGGTGCATTTGGCAGTCTTTGCCTCCAGATCCACGGCGCAGGATGCCACGCCCTCCACGGCGGAGAGCGCCTTTTCCACCCGTGCCTTGCAGTGCTGGCACATCATGCCTTCTACCTTCAATACCTTTTCCATCTTGGGTTCCTCCTGTTTCGGTTGAATATCACATCCTGCCTCAGGGCAGGCGGTGGACGCTTCCGGTTCCGCCCCCTCCCGGCCCGCAGCAGGCCGGAACAGCCGCAGGCGCAGGGCGTTGGACACCACGGTAAAGGAGCTGAGGCTCATGGCCGCTGCGGCGAACATGGGGTCGAGCAGGGTGTGGGTGAGGGGGTAGAACACCCCGGCGGCAAAGGGAATGCACACGGCGTTGTAGCAAAACGCCCAGAAGAGATTCTGCCGGATATTGCGGATGGTGGCCTTGCTCAGGCGGATTGCGTCGGCGGCATCCCGCAGGTCGGACTTCACCAGCACCACATCGGCGGAGTCTATGGCCACGTCCGTGCCTGCGCCGATGGCCAGACCCACGTCAGCACGGGCGAGGGCGGGGGCGTCGTTGATGCCGTCGCCCACCATGGCCACGCAGTGCCCCTGCTCCTGCAATGCGGCCACCTGCCGCTCCTTCTCCGTGGGCAGCACGTCGGAGATCACCCGGTCAATGCCCAGCTCCCGTGCCACTGCTTCGGCGGTGCGGCGGTTGTCCCCGGTGAGCATCACCACACGGACGCCCATCTCCCCCAGGGCGGCAATGGCCTCCCGGCTGGAGGGCTTCACCGGGTCAGATACGGCAATGGTGCCCAGATAAACCCCGTTTTCGCTGAAATACAGGGGGGTCTTCCCCTCCTCCGCCAGCGTCCGGGACAGCGCCGGGTCAAGGGCCACACCAAGGCGCTCCATGAGCCGCAGGTTCCCGGCGGCATAGCTGTCCCCGTCCATCTTTGCCTCCAGCCCCAGACCGGGCAGGGCGCTGTAATCCGTCACCGGGGTCAGGGGGATATTCCGCTGCGCCGCCTCGGCGGTGATGGCCTGCGCCAGGGGATGCTCCGAGGCGGCCTCCAGCGAGGCGGCCAGCATCAGCAGCTCCTCCGGCGTGCGCCCCTCAGCGGGGAGCAGGTCAGTGACCTTGGGTCTGCCCTGGGTGATGGTTCCCGTCTTATCCAGCACAATGGTGTCGGTTTTGTGCAGCGTCTCCAGACTCTCGGCGGACTTGAAGAGGATGCCCAGCTCTGCGCCCTTGCCGGTGCCCACCATAATCGCCACCGGCGTGGCCAGCCCCAGAGAGCAGGGGCAGGAGATGACCACCACCGCCATGCCTGCGGTGAGCGCCTGCGTCACGTCAGCGGTGAGCAGAATCCACACCAGCGCCGTCACAGCGGCAATCCCCAGCACCACCGGGACGAACACCCCTGCCACCCGGTCTGCCAGCTTGGCAATCGGCGCTTTGGAGGCGGAGGCATCCTGCACCAGACGGATGATCTGGGACAGAGTGGTGTCCTCCCCCACACGGGAGGCGGTGAAGGTGAAGGCACCGTTGCCATTGATGGTGCCCCCGGAGACCCTGTCTCCCGGATGCTTCTCAGCAGGGATCGGCTCCCCGGTGAGGGCGGACTCGTCCACGGAGGTGGAGCCGGAGAGCACCACCCCGTCCACCGGGATTCCCTGTCCCGGCTTCACACACACCACGTCCCCCACGGCCACCTCCTCCACAGCAACCTCCCGCTCTGCCCCCTCCCGGAGCACCGTGGCGGTCTTGGGCTGCAGGTTCATCAGGGCCTTCAGGGCATCTGTGGTCTTGCCCTTGCTCCTCGCCTCCAGATACTTGCCCACGTCGATAAGGGTGAGGATCATCCCCGCAGACTCCAGATAGAGGTGCTTCATGTGGTACTCCTCCGCCGTGGCAAGGTCGCCGTGTCCCAGGGCATAGCCGATGACGTACAGGGAGTAGAGGGAGTAGATCATCCCCGCCGAGGCACCGATGGCAATGAGGGCGTCCATATTGGGCGCACCCCGGCGCAGGGAGCGAAAGCCCCCCTTGAAATAGCTGTCATTCAGATAGAGGATGGGCAGCACCAGCAGAAGCTGGGTCAGGGCGTAGCTCATGGCATTCTCCGCCCCGGTGAGCACGCCGGGCAGGGGCAGGCCCAGCATATGCCCCATATTCACATACATCAGCGGCAGCAGAAACGCCAGCGACCACACCAGCCGCCCCTTCATCTGCTCCTGCTCCTTCGCCGCCGGGTCAGCCTCAGGGGCGGCGCTCTTTGCCGCCGCCTTCCCCCCCTGCGCCGGAGAGGCGCCGTAGCCCGCCTGCGCCACGGCGGCGCAGATGTCTGCGGGAGAGAGGGTCTTTTCGTCGTATTCCGCCGTCATGGAGTTCGTCAGCAGGTTCACCTGCACCTGCGAGACCCCCTCAAGGCTCTTCACCGCCCGCTCCACATGGGCGCTGCAGGCGGCGCAGCTCATGCCGGTGACGTTAAAGGATTGTTTCATTGCAGTGTTCCTTTCTATGGCTCGTCCGGTATACCCCCCACCCCTGGGGGGTGGTCTTTGCCCCCAGTATAGCACCGCCGGGGCAGCCCGTCAAGGGCAGCGTTCCCCATCCGGGCGGGAAAAATTGACCTTTTCAGCGCTGTATGCTATACTCCATGGGATAGGAGGGATGAGCCTATGATGCTTGAACGAAATACCATAAAACAGGAGTCGAAACGGCTGATGGCAGTCTCCCAGCCTGCTGCGTGGCTGGTGACGCTGGTGTATCTCATCTCCACAAGCTGGGTGTCCAACGCCGCCGAGCTGCTCAACCCCACGGCGCAGGCGCTGAGCGAGCTGAATGTGAGGCTGCAAAACGCCTACCTCGCCATGGACGAGAGCGGCGTGGAGGCGGTGATGCTCTCCCTGCAGCAGATGATGCAAAAGCCCTCCTTCTTTGCCACGGTGCTGGCGGGCGTGGTGCTGGCGCTGTATGCCATTGTGGTGGAGTTCGGCTATCTCAGCTACGCCCTGCAGGTCACAAGAGGAGAGGAGAGCGGCTTCGGGGAGCTGTTCTCCCGGTTCTATATGGCCGGGAAGATCATTGCCGCCGTGCTGCTCATGGGGCTGTTCATCGGGCTTTGGAGCATTCTCTTTATCCTCCCCGGTATCATCGCCGCCTACCGCTACCGCATGGTTCCCTTTCTCCTGCTGGATGACCCGGAGCTGTCTGTATTAAAGGCGATTCAGCGCAGCAAGCAGATGATGCAGGGCAGGAAGATGGAGCTGTTTTCCCTGGATCTGTCCTTTCTGCCCTGGTTTCTGGGAGAATACCTGCTGGCAAACGGGGTGTATGCCCTTGCCGGGGGCA
>CAJOOV010000009.1 GCA_905236265.1 uncultured Oscillospiraceae bacterium
ACGCAGCAAAGACCCACAGCCAGACCGGCACCGAGAAACGCAAGGCCGATGCCGCCAAACATATTAAAGAACTCAGACATGATTAGTTTTCCTCCTTAATGAGATCCACATATTTTGTGTTGATGGTCAGGGGACGGAAGGGCTTGCCGCCGTCCTCATAGAATCTTCCGAAGAACTCCAGCACCTGAAGGCGCAGATCGTGGACATAGCAGCCCAGTACGTTCAATGCGAAGTTCAGGATGTTGCCGAACATGGAGATGATGATAAACACCACCACATTCCCCGGCACTGCGCCAAGGGTGTTGAACACGCTGGCAATGATGGCTCCGGAGAGCATCAGCGCCATGAGGCGGGAGTAGGACAGCACGTCAGAGAAGATGCCGGACACGCCGTTGTAGATTGCGCCGACCATGCCGCCCAGTGCGCCGATCACGCTGCCGCTGGCACGGAACTGACCGATCAGCAGCATCACCAGACCGGCAATGAGCAGAACCATGCCCACCGGCTTGCCGCCGAGGATAAACCCGGCAACACTGGCATACAGCACCCACCATGCCACCTCGTCAAACACCGCCGAGAGAGGGTCTCCGTCCCGGCATTTTTTGTAGACGTTAATCGCATTGCCGGTGATGCACTGGAGAAAGCCCAGAATGAGTGAGCCGATGAGGATCATAATGGTGTCGTCCTGCGCCGTGAAGAGGTGGGGCAGGGAGGTCAGGGTGGTGTTGGGGTTGATGATCTTCGCAATCTGGGGAATGAAATCCCCGAAGAAGCCCCCGGTGAGGGCGCCGAAGATGTAGGTGCTGATGCCGCACAGCAGCAGCAGCCCCGCCATATGGGACATGGTGCCTTTGACCTTTTTCTTCTTCAGGAACAGGCCGCCCAGCACCATCATCAGTCCGTAGCCCATGTCCGCCATCATAATGCCGTAGAACAGCACAAAGAAGGGCGCCATCAGGGGGTTGGGGTCCAGAGAGCCGTATTTGGGCAGGGAGTACATCTCCGTGACCATATTCAGCGGACTGGTGAGCGGCCCGTTGTCCAGCCGCACCGGAACATTGCCGTATTCCTGCTTAGACGGCTCCTCCGTCTCAAAGGCGCAGGTGAACTGCCCCAGAACCGCCAGCAGCAGCGCCTCGTCCCGCTCCGGGAACCAGCCCTCCAGCACAAAGGTCTCCTCCGTACAGAGCAGCCGCTCCCGTCCGTCCTCCTTCTGCTGAGCCTGAAGCTCGTGGTCAATGGCCAGCTTCAGCACCGCCCGGTCGCCGTCGTGCATCCGGATGCTCCCCTCCGCAGCCTCACGGAGGGTGCGCTGCGCCTCAATGAGCCGGTCCGTCTCAGCGAGGTTTCCGGCGGCGGTGCCATGAACGCCCTTAAAGCGGATCTGGGAGAATGCCTTGCTTTTCAGCACCTCCAATGCGGCGGAAAAGTCGTCCCGGTGGCAGATCAGCACTACATACTGCTGTTCTCCGTCCCGGCTCACGCCGATCAGCTCGCTCAAAGGCGCTTTTTCCTGCAATTCAGCGTGCAGCGCCGTCAGATCCTCTTTGGCACCCAGCTGAACCACGCCCAGCGTCAGCTCTGTGTGGTCAGTGCCCTCCTGCTCCAGAGGGAGATCCAAATCCTTCCAGGGCAGAAAGCCTGTGCGAAGCGCCAGAAGTCGGTTCTCCTCGCTGATGCTCTGGGTGACGGTGTTCATCTGGGCATTGATGTCCGCCGCTATGTCCAGAGCGGCCTGCCGCCGCTGGGCGCTGAACAGCTCTGCCTGCGTCACCTCCGCCCGGTGGGGGAAAAGCCCTTCCTTTGCCGGGGTGTATCGGTTGAGTATGGCCAAAGCCCCCTCCAGCTGGGACAGCTCGCTGTCAACCTGAGAGAGAGAGCTGGACTTTCGATGGAGCAGCTCCGCCCAGTCCCCGTCATCCGTATCCACCTCCGGCAGAGTGATCTGCACACAGCCCGCCCGCTGGAGCTTATCCAGCAGGGCATCCTGTTCCCGCGACAGACCGATCAGCCTGAGACGCTTCATTTTGACAATTGCCATCAGGCGTCCACCACCTTTCTGACAATCAGTGACGCTGCTTCTTCCAGCCGTCCTTCCGCCTTCCTGCGCAGTGACCGGGCTTCGGTCTGGGCGGCTTTTCGCACCTGTGCTATTTCGCCGGCAGCATCCTCCTCCGCCTGAGCAAGCAGGGCATCCGCCTGTATGCGGGCATCCGCCGCAGCCTGAACCAGCATGGCCTGACCGGTCTTTTCAGCGTCGGCTACCAGTCTTCTGGCCTCCTGACTGGCCTGCGCCTTCTGGGCACGGCTGCGCTCTTCTGCTACAGTCACCTGTTTGACTGCTTCCAGAGACATCGTCTCACCGCCTTTCCAACAGATATTTCTTTCAAAATAAAATTTTGCCAGATGGAATCATTATAGCAATCCCTTCCTCAAAAAGCAACCGGGACTGTGGGAAAAACCTCTCCGGTTTCCTGTCTGATGCCACGTTTTTGCTTTCGGGAAAAGCAAAACCTCCGGAAGGGCAGAAGCCCTCCCGGAGGAATTGACTCCACGGGATCATCAGCTCAGGGTGGTGCCGGTGAACATGCTCACCGCAAAGATGACGAGGATGACGGCGGGAACCAGAAAACGAATCAGGAAACTGAATGTTTTCGTCAGACGGAAGCGGATGCCGTCCCGCTGGATCTCGTCGATGGCGGCGGAGGGCTTCCACGTCCAGCCCACAAAGATGCAGGAGCCAAGGGCGGCAATGGGGATCATCACCCGGTCGGTGAGAAACTCCATGGCGTCGCCAAAGGCCGGGAAGCTGAGGCCGTTGGCAAAGTCGAACCATACGCCGTGGATGGGGTAGGCGGCCTGAGAGCAGGTATAGAGGCAGCCGATGAGAAACAGAATGGCGCACACGCACACCGTGGTGGGGGTGCGCTTCCAGTGATACCGCTCGGTGAGAAAGACCACAATGCCCTCAATCAGGGAGATGGTGGAGGTCAGCGCCGCAAACAGCAGCAGCAGGTAAAACAGCAGGCCGAACACGGCGCCGCCGGGCATCTGCTGGAACACCCCGGCCAGAGAGACGAAGGCAAAGCCGCCGCCCTTGCCCACGCCCTCCGGGCCAAGGGTGGCAAATACGGCGGGGATGATGATAAAGCCTGCGATCATCGCCACCAGCGTGTCCATAACGCACACCAGCAGGGTGTTTTTCGGCATGTCCTCCGAGGAGGGCAGGTAGGAGCCGTAGGTCACCATAATGGACATGCCCAGAGAGAGGGAGTAAAATGCCTGCGACAGGGCGGTGAGCAGGGTCTGGAAGCTGAGCTTGCTCAGATCCAGAGAGAACAGATACCGCAGCCCCTCGGCGCTGCCGGGGAGGGTGACGGCACGAACCAGCAGAATCAGCAGCAGGACAAACAGCGCAGGCATACCGATTTTGTTAAAGCGCTCAATGCCCCCCTCAACGCCCCGGATAATGATGAGGGCGCACACGGCGATAAACACGGCGGCAAAGACAATGGCGACGAGCGGGAAGGAGGTGCTCTCCGCCACCGGGTCATAGCCCAGCATACGGTAGAAATAGCCCAGCGGGTCTGCGTATACGGTTTGTGACTGGGTGGCGTAGGCCACGGCGTAGCGCAGAACCCACCCGCCCACATGGCTGTAATAGCTGGTGATGATAAAGGCGGAGAGCCAGCTCACCCAGCCCACCCAGGTGTAGCCCCGGTGCCCCAGCTTGCCGAAGGCATCCACCACGTTGGACTGGCTGGCACGCCCAATGGACAGCTCGGAGAGCATGGCGGGCATACCCACCAGAGGGACGATAATCAGATACAGGAGCAGAAATGCCCCGCCGCCGCCTTCAAACGCCTTGCCGGGGAACTTCCAGATGTTTCCAAGCCCCACGGCGGAGCCGGCGGCAGCCAGAACAAAGCCCAGCTTGCTGCCCCATTGTGCCCGCTTGTCTTCCATAAAACCCGATTCTCCTTTATTGTGATTCATTATACTGCAACAGTGTGAAAGTATAACGGAAAAAAGGGGAAAAGTAAAGACAAATAATGCCGAAAAACGAGGAAAAAGAGGCGGATTTATCGGCATACGGGACAGAAAGCTGATTCTGAGGCGGAAGGGGCAGAGCAGGGGGGAGATTCGTGCCATGCCGGGGCGGCAAAGTGCAGGCGTGGAGGACGTTGCCACAAAGAACGGCAAGCCGTGATGGAGGGAGTCTCCCCCAGTCAGCTGCGCTGACAGCCCCCTCGGTGAGGGGGCCACTGACAAAGATTTAAGGAACCGCTGAACAAATCAGGCTACGGCGTCTGAGCGGTCTGTTTTCCGCCATCCGGGTCTAAAATCCCTTGAAATACGT
>CAJOOV010000010.1 GCA_905236265.1 uncultured Oscillospiraceae bacterium
CACCCGGCTGAATCTGACTCAAAACGGACTCACCGGCAGCATCTGGCAGGGGGATGTGGCCCAGCCGCCCCGTCTGGACTGGGGCAGTTATGATCTGGTGATCTCCAACCCGCCCTACTTCCGCCGGGAGGCGGGAAAAACCGCCCCCGGAAGCCGGGGCGTTGCCCGGACAGGGGACGGAACGGAGCACTGGTGCGCTCTTGCGGCCCGGCTGCTGAAAAACGGGGGACGGTTCGCCCTGTGCCTGCGCCCGGAGGGGCTGAACGGGCTGTTTCACGATCTGACCCGCTGTGGAATAGAGCCGAAGCGGATGCAGCAGGTGCAGTCCGCAGAGGGGAAAAACGCAAATCTGGTTATGGTGGAGGCAGTGCGGCAGGGCAGACCCGGTCTGACCCTGCTCAGCGCCCTCACGGAGAGGTGACAATATGGCAGGGATACTCTATCTGGTGCCCACGCCCATCGGCAATCTGGGGGATCTGAGCCAGCGGATCATTGACACGCTGGCCGGGGCGGATTTCATCGCCGCAGAGGATACCCGTGTGACGGTGAAGATACTCAACCATCTGGGGCTGAAAAAGCCCATGGTCAGCTATTACCGCCACAATACGGAGACCAGCGGCCCGGTTATTTTGGAACGCCTCCTCGCCGGGGAGAGCTGCGCACTGGTGACGGATGCGGGAACCCCTGCCATCAGCGACCCCGGAGAGGAGCTGGTGGCCATGTGCGCAGAGCATGGCGTGACAGTGGTGGGCATACCCGGCCCCTGTGCGCTGGTGACGGCGCTGGCAGTGTCGGCACTGCCCACCGGGCGCTTTACCTTTGAGGGGTTTCTGGCGATGAATAAAAAGAACCGGAAGAACCATCTGGACGCCCTGCAGGGGGAGCAGCGCACCATGATCTTCTATGAAGCGCCCCACAAGCTGCTCTCCACCCTCGCCGATTTGCGGGATGCCTTCGGCGCAGAGCGGAGAATCTCCCTTTGCCGGGAGCTGACCAAGCTCCACGAGGAGGTTTTGCGCACTACGCTGGGAGAGGCGGTGCAGTGGTACGAGGAAAACCCGCCCAAGGGGGAATTTGTGCTGGTGGTGGAGGGCGCTGCCCCCGCCCGGACGCAGATGCCCACGCTGGAGGAGGGCATACGCCGGGTTTTGTCCCTGTATGAGGAGGGCATGAGCATGAAGGAGGCGGCAAAACAGGCTGCCGGGGAGACAGGACTGAACAAGAAGGAGCTGTACCGGGGTGCCGTCCAGACACAGAGTGAATAAAGATACATGATATTCATACAAACGACTGAATATTCACAAGTAAGTGTATAATTATTAAATTATGACAGGACGGGACAGGATTTTTTCGGAATTTTATGCAAGTTGGTGATTGTCAGACGGTGCTGCTTCTGGTAAGATACTCTCTGACGAAACAAAGCGGCAAAGTGCCGCAGAGCGATGGAGGCAAGGATTATGAGCGAAGTGAAAAAGGTTGTGCTGGCCTATTCCGGCGGACTGGATACATCCATTATCATTCCCTGGCTGAAGGAGAACTACGGCAATCCTGAGATCATCGCCGTCTCCGGCGATGTGGGACAGGGGGGCGAGCTGGACGGGCTGGAGGAGAAGGCGCTGAAGACCGGCGCATCCAAGCTGATCGTGGCCGACCTCACCGACGAGATGGTGGATGATGTGATTATCCCTGCCATGAAGGCGGGGGCGAAGTACGAGAACTACCTGCTGGGCACCGCCTTTGCCAGACCGATCATCGGCAAGCGACTGGCGGAGATTGCACTGGCGGAGGGCGCTGACGCCGTCTGCCACGGCTGCACCGGAAAGGGCAACGATCAGGTGCGCTTTGAGCTGGCCATCAAGCGCTTCGCACCGGGCATGAAGGTGATTGCCCCGTGGAGAGAGTGGGACATCAAGAGCCGGGACGAGGAGATTGACTACGCCGAGGCACATAACGTCCCCCTGAAAATCACCAGAGAGACCAACTACTCCAAGGACAAGAACCTGTGGCACCTGTCCCACGAGGGTCTTGATTTGGAAGACCCTGCCAACGAGCCGGATCTGGATAAGCCCGGTTTTCTGGAGATGGGCGTCTCTCCCTTCCAGGCGCCGGACAAGCCCACCTATGTCACGCTGGAATTTGACAAGGGCGTGCCTGTGGCGGTGAACGGTGTGGCGAAGAAGGCCAGCGACATTATCCGGGAGCTGAACGAGCTGGGCGGCCAGAACGGCATCGGTATTATTGACATCGTGGAAAACCGGCTGGTGGGCATGAAGGACAGAGGCATCTACGAGACGCCCGGCGGCACGATTCTCTATTTCGCCCATGAGATGCTGGAATCCATCACCGTGGACAAGGATACGCTTCACGAAAAGCAGAAGCTGGCGGTGGACTTTGCCGACCTGATCTATAACGGCAAGTGGTTCACCCCGCTGAGAGAGGCGCTCTCCGCCTTTGTGGACAAGACGCAGGAGTATGTCACCGGCACGGTGAAGGTCAAGCTGTACAAGGGCAATATCATCCCTGCGGGCATGACCTCTCCCTACACCCTGTACTCTGAGAATCTGGCCACCTTTGACGAGTCCGACTACGACCAGAAGGACTCCGCCGGATTCATCAATCTGTGGGGACTGCCCACCACGGTGCAGGCGCTGCGGGAGCGGGGTCTGCTGAAGTAAGGGAATTTGACAATGACAATGCAGAATGCGCCGCAGCGGCTGCATTCTGCTTTGTCGCATTCCTGTCGGTGTGCTGTCACTCCCTCAGTCACGGCTGCGCCGTGACAGCTCCCTCAGAGAGGGAGCCATGGACAGTACATTTTTCGCTCATGATCTGCTAAAAACAGGCAGAATGATTGCCAAAGCCTCCCTCTTCCAGGGAGGTGGATGACCGAAGGTCAGACGGAGGGAGCGCCGTGAGACAGATCGCTCAACAATTAAACTGCAAATGAGGGATACAATATGAAATTATGGGGCGGACGGTTTGACAAGGAGACGGATGCTCTGGTCAATGACTTCAACTCCTCCATCTCCTTTGACGCCCGGATGTACCGGCAGGATATTGAGGGCTCTATCGCCCACGCCGCCATGCTGGGGGAGCAGGGGATTATTGCCCCGGAGGAGGCGGCCTCCATCATCGACGGCCTGCGGGGCATTCTTGCGGACGTGGAGGCGGGGAAGGTGGCCTTCTCCGAGGACAACGAGGACATTCACATGAATGTGGAGACCTTCCTCACCCAGCGCCTTGGCGCAGCGGGGAAGCGTCTGCACACCGGCAGAAGCCGCAACGATCAGGTCGCGGTGGACTTTCGGATGTACGTCCGGCAGGCCATTGGGGAGATCACCGGCCTGCTGGTGGAGCTGGAGCAGGTGCTGGTGCGTCAGGCGAAGGGGGAGATTGACACCATTATGCCCGGCTATACCCACCTGCAGCGGGCGCAGCCCGTCACCTTCGGGCACTATATGATGGCTTACGCCAATATGATCCGCCGGGACATCACCCGCTTTGAGGACTGTCTGGAACGGCTGGACGAGTGCCCGCTGGGGGCAGGCGCACTGGCCGGCTCCACCCATCCCCTGAACCGTTACCGCACGGCGGAGCTTCTGGGCTTTGCCAAGCCTACGGATAACTCACTGGATTCCGTGTCCGACCGGGATTTTGCGCTGGAATTTCTCTCCGCCTGTTCCATTTTGATGATGCACCTGTCCCGGTTCTCCGAGGAGATCATTCTCTGGTGCTCCTGGGAGTTCCAGTTCATCGAGCTGGACGACGCCTATTCCACCGGCTCCTCCATTATGCCCCAGAAGAAGAACCCGGACATTGCGGAGCTGGTGCGGGGCAAGACCGGGCGGGTGTACGGCAGTCTGGTCACCCTGCTCACCGTGATGAAGGGGATTCCCCTTGCCTACAACAAGGATATGCAGGAGGACAAGGAGTGCGTCTTTGACGCAATCGACACGGTGAAGATGTGCGTGCCGGTCTTTGCCGCCATGCTGGACACCATGAAGGTGAAGCCGGAGCGTATGGCACAGGCGGCCTCCGGCGGCTTTATCAACGCCACGGACTGTGCGGACTATCTGGCAAAAAAGGGCGTGCCCTTCCGGGATGCCTACACGCTGGTGGGGCGGCTGGTGAACCACTGCATCGCCACCGGGCAGACGCTGGACAGCCTGAGCATGGAGGAGTACAAGGCGCTCTCTCCTGTCTTTGAGCAGGACGTGTATCAGGCGTTGAGCCTGAAAACCTGCGTGGAGCAGCGGCGCACTGTGGGCGGCCCTGCCCATGAAGAGGTAGAGCGGCAGATTGCCGCCATAGAGGACTTTTTGGCAAAGCGGGTGAAGGCATGAGCGTGCCGAAGGTATATATTGACGGTCAGGCGGGCACCACCGGGCTGCAAATCGTAGAGCGCCTGAGCGGCAGGAGTGATATTCAGCTCCTTCGCATTGACGAGGCCAGGCGGCACGACGACGCAGAGCGGGCAAGGCTGATGAACAGCGCCGATCTGGTGTTTCTCTGCCTGCCTGACGCTGCGGCGGTTGAGGCGGTGAAGCTGGTGACCAATCCAGAGACCAGAATCATCGATGCCTCCACTGCCCACCGCACTGACCCCGGCTGGGTTTATGGCTTTCCTGAGCTGTCATCGGAGCGGCGGGCAGCCATTATCAAGGCAAAACGGGTGGCAAATCCCGGCTGCCATGCCTCCGGGCTGATCTCCTCGGTGATGCCGCTGGTCAGGCTGGGGATGCTCCCGGCGGACTATCCCCTCACTTGCTACTCCCTCACGGGCTACACCGGAGGGGGAAAGCGGATGATTGCGGACTATGAGGACGAAAACCGTGACCCCCGCCTTGCCTCCGAGCGGATCTATGGCCTGAACCTGCACCACAAGCATGTGCCGGAGATGGTGACGGTGTGCGGCCTGAAGCGGGAGCCGGTGTTCTCTCCGGTGGTGGGGGATTTCCCTCAGGGCATGGCCACTACCATCCTGCTCCACAATGACCTGCTCCCCGGCTGCCCCACGGCAGAGGATATCCGGGATGCCCTTGCGGCGTATTACCGGGACGCTTTCTTCGTTCAGGTCGCCCCGCTGGGGGGAGAGGAGCCGGTGATCTTTGCCAATACGCTCTCAGGCACCAACTTCCTGCGGCTGATTGTCTGCGGACATGAAAAGCAGACCACAGTTACCGCCCTGTTTGACAATCTGGGCAAGGGAGCCTCCGGCGCAGCGGTACAGAATATGAATCTGATGCTGGGGCTGGAGGAGACAGCGGGGCTGGTGTAGACAGGAGGACTGTCTGCGTCCTCATCCACCTTTGACCGCCAATGAGGGGTCAAAGGTCCCCCTTCCCCAAAGGGGAAGGCTATGATTTGCGTTTCCCTGACGCATGTGATGGAGGGAAGATAGATGAAAGAAATCACAGGCGGCGTAGTCGCCGCAAAGGGCTTTCGGGCTGCGGGTATCCATGTAGGCGTGAAGGCCACTGCCCTGCCCATGAACGGGGAGGGCAAGCCTGACCTGACGCTGGTGCTGTCTGACCGGGTGTGCTCTGCCGCCGGGATGTTCACCACCAATCAGGTGAAGGCCGCCCCGGTGTATGTCACAAAAGACCATATCGCCTCCGGCACGGCGTGGGGGGTCATTGCCAACTCCGGCAACGCCAATGCCTGCGCCCCCAACAGCCGGGTGAACGCCCAGCGGATGTGCGACGCTATTGCGGAAGTGGTGGGATTGCAGAGCAGTGATTTTGCCGTCTGCTCCACCGGCGTAATCGGTCAGGAGCTGAACATTGGGGCGATTGAAGGAGGCGTGGGACGGCTGGTGGCCGCCCTCTCTGCAGATGAATCCGCCTCCGACAGCGCCGCACGGGGCATTATGACCACGGATACGGTAAAAAAAGAGATTGCGGTTGCGCTGGATGTGGGCGGTAAGACCGTCCACATGGGCGGAATCGCCAAGGGCTCCGGCATGATTCATCCCAATATGGGAACCATGCTCAGCTTCGTCACCTGCGATGCCGCCATCACCCCCATGATGCTCAATGAGATGGTGCATGAGGTGGTGCCCCGCACCTTCAACCGGGTGAGCGTGGACGGGGATACCTCCACCAACGACACCTTTCTGGTCTTTGCCAACGGTGCGGCGGGCAATCCCCTCATTGACTGGAAAAACGAGGACTATGCTGCAGTGAGGGATGCCCTGATGTACGTTTGTACCGCCCTTGCCCGGCGCATGGCAGGGGACGGCGAGGGTGCCAGCAGGCTGATTACCTGCCATGTCCACGGCGCAGAGGACGAGAGCAAAGCGGAACGCCTTGCCAGAAGCGTGGTATCCTCCTCTCTGGTGAAGGCCGCCATGTTCGGCGCTGACGCCAACTGGGGCAGAGTGCTCTGCGCCATGGGCTATTCCGGGGCACTGTTTGACCCGGAGAGTGTGGACGTGGCGTTTCGCTCTCAGGCGGGAGAGATTGCCGTGTGCCGGATGGGCAGCGCACTGGACTTTGACGAGGCGCAGGCGAAGGACATCCTCAGCCAGAAGGAGGTCGTCATCGACGTGAAGCTCTATGAGGGCAGCGGCGAGGCGGAGTGCTGGGGCTGCGATCTGACCTATGACTATGTGAAAATCAATGGGGACTACAGAAGCTGAGGTTGCGCTATGTCTTATAACAACTATGACCGGGCAAATATCCTCATAGAGGCACTGCCCTATATCCAAAAATATGCCGGGAAAACCGTGGTGGTAAAGTACGGCGGCAACGCCATGATTTCGCCGGATCTCCGCAGCGCCGTGATGAGCGACATCATTATGCTGCGTCTGGTGGGCATCCATGTGGTTGTTGTCCACGGGGGCGGCCCGGAGATCAATGAGATGCTGTCCAGAGTGGGCAAGCAGTCCAAATTTGTGGACGGCCTGCGCTATACCGATGCCGAGACCGTGGACATTGTGCAGCAGGTGCTCTGCGGACGGGTGAACAAGAATCTGGTGGCCATTCTGAACCGTATGGGGGGCAAGGCCATGGGGCTTTGCGGCATGGACGCCTCTCTGTTTGAGGCCACGGTGAAGGATCGGAAATACGGCCTTGTGGGGGAGATTCAAAAGGTGAATCCCGGCGTGGTAGAGGACTGTATCCGGGAGGGCTATATCCCGGTGATCTCCACTGTGGCCCAGGGCATGGATGCTGAGACCGCCTACAATATCAACGCCGACACTGCCGCCGCAAAGCTGGCTGTGGCCATGAAGGCGGAGAAGCTGATTCTCCTCACCGATGTGCGGGGACTGCTGAAAGACCCGGCGGACGAGGAGAGCCTGATTCGGATTGTCCACATGAGCGACGTGCCCATGCTGAAAAAGTCCGGCATCATCAAGGGGGGCATGATCCCCAAGATAGAGTGCTGCGTGGACGCAGTGCGGGCAGGGGTGAGCCGCAGCCATATTCTGGACGGGCGGATTCCCCACTCTATCCTGATCGAAATGCTGACAGACAGCGGCATCGGCACTATGTTTTTGTGAGGCGGTGAAGCAATATGACATCGGAAGAACTCAAGGCGTTGGATCATCGGTATACCATGCAGACCTACGGGCGGTTTGATGTGGCGCTGGATCACGGAGAAGGGGCGACTCTCTACGATTTGGAGGGAAACGCCTATACCGACTTTGCCAGCGGCATCGGCGTGGCTTCTCTGGGCTACGGGCATCCCAAGTGGATTGCCGCCGTGGAGGGGCAGGCGAGAAAGCTGGCGCACGCCTCTAACCTGTTTTATACCCAGCCCTATGCAAGACTGGCGGAGCAGCTCTGCCTGCGCACGGGGATGAGCGCCGCCTTTTTTGCCAACGGCGGCGGCGAGGCCAACGAGGGGATTATCAAGCTGGCGAGAAAATACTCCTATGACAAGTACGGTCTGGGGCGCTCCAATATCGTCACCCTGAAAAACTCCTTCCACGGGCGTACCATCACCACCCTGAACGCCACCGGGCAGGACGTGTTCCACCGCTTCTTTTTCCCCTTTACCGAGGGCTTTCGGTATGCCGAGGCCAACGATCTGCAGTCCGTAAAGGACACGGCGGGGGAGGATACCTGCGCCGTCTTTGTGGAGCTGGTACAGGGAGAGGGAGGCGTGCTGCCGCTGGAGCGGGCGTTTGTGCAGTCCCTTGCCCAGTGGTGCCATGAGAACGATATTCTCCTGCTGGTGGACGAGGTTCAGACCGGCGTGGGCAGAACGGGCAGCCTGTTCTGCTTCCAGCAGTACGGGATTCTCCCGGATGCCATCTCCTTTGCCAAGGGGATTGCGGGCGGACTGCCCATGGCGGGCATTCTTGCCAATGAAACATGCGCCCATGTGCTCACCCCCGGCACCCATGCCACCACCTTCGGCGGCAACCCCATCGCCGCCGCCGCCGCCCTTGCCGTGCTGGAGGAGATGGACGAGGCGTTTTTGAAGAGCGTGAACGAAAAGGGGCAGTATCTCAGAGAGAGAATAGCCGCCTTCGGCTCCCCGCTGGTGGAGCAGGTGCGGGGGCTGGGTCTGATGATCGGCATTGTGCTGAAGCAGGATGTTGACCGTGCCGCACTGGTGAAGGAAATCTATGATGGCCGGGTGCTGGTGCTGACGGCGGGGCCAAGGACGATTCGTCTGCTGCCGCCGCTGGTGATTTCCCAGACGGAGATGGACGCAGGACTGGAGGTTCTGCGGCGTGTATTGTGCAAGGAGGAAGAGGCATGAAAAAAGACCTGTTAAAGATGCTGGATCTGTCCGGCGAGGAGATTCTGGAGATTCTTGATCTGGCGGATCAGCTGAAATATGACCAGCACAACGGCATTCCCCACAGGTATCTGGAGGGTAAGACCCTCGCCCTGATCTTTGAGAAGAACTCCACCCGCACCCGTGTCTCTTTTGAGACGGGTATGTACCAGCTGGGAGGACACGCCCTGTTCCTCTCCGGCAAGGAGAGCCAGATCGGACGGGGAGAGCCTGTGGAGGATACGGCACGGGTGCTGAGCCGGTACTGCGACGGCATTATGATCCGCACCTTTGCGCAGGAGGAGGTAGAGACGCTGGCAAAATACGCCTCTATCCCCATTGTGAACGGCCTCACCGACTTTGCCCACCCCTGTCAGGTGCTTGCTGACCTGATGACGGTTCGGGAGCATCAGGCGCATCTGGACGGGCTGAAGATGTGCTTCATCGGCGACGGCAACAATATGGCAAACTCCCTCATTGTGGGCGGCCTGAAGGTAGGCATGGAGGTTGCGGTTGCCTGCCCCGAGGGCTACCGTCCCGACCCTCAGGTGCTGGAATTTGCCAAGGACAAGCCCTTCACCCTCACCGATGACCCCAAGGCTGCTGCAAAGGATGCAGACGTAATCTTCACCGATGTGTGGGCATCCATGGGTCAGGAGGAGGAACGGGAAAAGCGGGCGAAGGCCTTTGCCGGCTATCAGGTGAATGAGGAGCTGATGGCGCTTGCCCACCCCGGCTGCATGGTGCAGCACTGCCTCCCCGCCCACCGGGGGGAGGAAATCACCGCAAAGGTCTTTGAAGACCACGCAGAGGAGATTTTCGACGAGGCGGAAAACCGTCTCCATGCCCAGAAGGCAGTGCTGGTGCTGCTGATGGGAGAGCGGAAATAGACATAGCAATCCCCCCGGACGAGCTGATTCGTCCGGGGGGAGTTATGCTGTAGATAAAGCCTCTGAGACAAAGCCTCGCAGAGTTTGGCCCGAAGGGCGGAAGAAAGTCAAATCATTTTTGTACCGAATTCAGTTCGGTGCAAAAATACCTCTATCCATGCAAGTGTGCGACCAAAGGGAGTGCGCGCAGCA
>CAJOOV010000011.1 GCA_905236265.1 uncultured Oscillospiraceae bacterium
CGCTTACACCGTATCCATAAAGGTGCGCTCCACCCTGTGAAACACCATGATTCCCAGCAGCAGGCACGCCGCCGTGATGCCCCATGACAGGGCAATTCCCCCCGGAGACAGCGTGCCCACGCCCAGCATGGTATAACGCACCATCTCTACGGGCATGGTCACCGGATTCACCATCACCACAGTTTTCAGCAGCGGGTTTCTGATCTCGCTCAGGGGGTAGACCACCGGAGTGGCATACATCCACAGGTTGACGCCAAACTCCACCAAAATCATCATATCCCTGTACTTCGTGGTCATGCTGGAAATGAGAACGCCCACGCCGATAGCCAGCAGCCCCAGTTGGAATACTGCCAGCGGAAGCAGCAGCCCCGCCTGCCAGCAGGGGGTTACCGCCCCCTGCGCCACATAGAACAGGAGAAACGCCAGCACCAGCAGCATCTGTATTCCCAGCTTCACCGCCTCCGCCAGCACGTCGGACAGCGGCACCGCAAGGCGGGGAAAATAGACCTTTCCGAAGATGCCTGCATTGTTGACAAAGGTTCCCGATGCTTTCTTCAGACAGGCAGCGTAAAAGCCCCAGATGGCGTTGCCGCAGAGATAAAACAGGATTCTGGGCACCCCGCTGGTGCGGATTCCGGCGATATGGCCGAACACCAGCGTGTGCATAATACTGGTCAGCAGCGGATTCAGCATCAGCCAGAGGGGGCCGAGCACCGTCTGCGTATAGGTCACCGTGATGGAGCGCTTGGCAAAGAGAAAAACCAGATCCCTGTACCGGAACAGCTCGTCCAGCTTCAGATCAAAAAAGTTGTGATGTGCGGAAATATGGGTGTGGTATTGTTGAAGCTCTCCCATACTTCACCTTTCCTTTCGTAATCCCGCCTTACGCAGTGCCTTGCCTGCCAGATGTCTGAGCCTGCGGTATTGCTCCCGCCCCCGCAGCAGCACCGAGCGAACCGGGAAGGGGTCGCACCACAGATGGACATAGGCCTGATACCCCCGGTCGGTCACCCTCACCGTCTTCCCGTCCCGAATCACCTCAGTCAAGACGCCAAGGATGTGGTCATCGTCCACATACTCCTTCTGATAGCAGTTGTCCCCCACGATCAGGTAGTCATGCTCCCGAACCTTCAAAATCCGGTGGAGGACATACTGTCCGTTATCCCGCCTGTAGAGCACGGCATCATATTTCTTCAGCCGTTCCGCTCCCCGTTTGCGAATCACCATGACATCCCGATCCTGCCGGAGCAGGGGCATCATGCTCACGCCCTTATTGGTAAAGACAAGCACCCCATGCCGGTTCAGTTGTTCCTCAAAGCTGGTCAATTCGTCCATGAAGCCTGCCCGCCTTCTCCGCTGAGCGCCCGGTATGCCACCAGCGCCGCCTCGTCCTCCATATTGCAGCCCAGACGATACAGCCTCACCCCGCTGCCCAGCCGCTCCACCAGATCCAGCGTCCTGCGCATTTGCTCCGTCTGGCCGGGGCGGTAGGACTGCTGCAGCAGCATGGGAAACGCCTCCTCCAGAGAGAGGGGGCTGACGCTGTTCTCCTTAGAGCGCTCCAATACAGCGATGGCCTGCAGCGGCACGGAGGTATTCATCCCGTAGTTCTCCTTGCCCTGCCACGGAGTGCCGCACACCACAGCGCCACTCTCCGTGAGCTTCAGCAGGGGCTTGTCCCCGTTGACCACAAAGGCGCCGGGAATGTTTTTCAGCCACAGTCTGGTATGGGTGGTCTTCCCTGTGCCGGAGGCTGCCGTGAAGAGATACGCCCTGCCGTCCACCGCCACCACCGAGCCGTGAAACAGCAGAACGTCATATTCCAGAAGCCGGGCTACGATGAGGCGGTAGACGGCCAGCGTCTCCAGATAGGCATCGCTGAAGTGCCGCACCGGTATGCCCTCCGCCTTGTCCTCCCTCTCCGACTTCTCCCGCTCAAAGTCAATGTGGGACTGGGAGACAGCCACGGAAAAGGCAGGCTTCTCATCGCTGCAGTAGGCGGCGCAGAACCGCCGGGTAGACGGATACAGGGCACTGATCCCAATGGGAATGCCGGCAAGAGAGATGGTGAAGTCAGTCATATTCAGCTCCGATTCTATTGTGGGAGCCATCTACCCGCAGGCGCAGTCTCCCGTTCTCTTAGTGAAGCCTTCCGGCGAACCCTTCGGTTCACCGGAAGGCATGTGAAATGCTGTGTCAGTTACTTTTGCGGCGCTGTCCCGGTTACTGTTCCCGTTTTGCGCAAACCACGCCGCTGTCCTTCCAGATGGAGCAGGCAGGTACAACGCCTCTGACGCAGGAGGTGGGGTAGACGTTGCTGTGCCGTCCGATGACCGTGCCGGGGTTGCACACAGCGTTGCAGCCTACCTCCACATAGTCTCCCAGCATGGCCCCGAACTTTTTGATACCCGTGGGCATTTCCTGTGTGCCATCCCTGACCACAACCAGCTTTTTGTCGCTCTTGACGTTGCTGGTAATGCTCCCGGCGCCCATGTGGCTGTAATAGCCCAGAATGCTGTCGCCCACATAGTTGTAGTGGGGCGTCTGAACATGGTCAAAGAGGATGACGTTTTTCAGCTCCACGCTGTTGCCCACCACGCAGTCTGCGCCCACCAGCGCAGAGCCGCGGATAAAGGCACAGTGGCGAACCTCCGTATTCGGCCCGATGATACACGGTGCGCCAAGGTAGGCGGAGGGGAACACCTTCGCCGTCCGATGCACCCAGACACCCGGCTCCCGCTGCACATACTCCTCTCCCAGCGTGGGACCAAGGGCAAGGATCATGTCCTTAATCCCCTTCAGCGCCTCCCACGGATAGGTGAACTGCCGCAGATAGTCCCCGGCAAGGGTGTGCTCCAGATCGAAGAGGTCAGTGATTGTATACATCCTTACAGCCTCTCTCTCTTCTCGATGTCCAGAAAATACTTGTAGGTATCCACCGTCAGCTCCCCGCAGGCGGCTTCATCGCAGGCGATGATTGCGCCGTTATGGTACTGCAGGGCGCTGCAGGTCCACTTCTGGCTCACGCCGCCTTCAACGGTGGCGGCAAGGGCTCTGGCCTTGTTGTGGCCGTTGATGAGAATCAGCACCTCTTTGGAATCAAACACCGTGCCCACGCCTACGGAGAGCGCCTGGCTGGGCACCTTCTCCGGATCGTTGCCGAAGAAGCGGCTGTTGACGATTCTGGTATCCGTGGTGAGGTTTCTCACGCCGGTGCGGGAGGCGAGGCTGGTGAATGGCTCGTTGAAGGCAATATGTCCGTCCACGCCGATGCCGCCCATGAACAGGTCAATGCCGCCGTAGGAGGCGATCTTCTCCTCATAGGCCCTGCACTCTGCCTCCGGGTCCTCGGTCATGCCGTTGAGGATGTTGATATGCTCCGGCTTCATGTCAACCAGATGGTCGAAGAAATTGTCGTGCATAAAGTACCAGTAGGACTGGTCGTGCTCATGGGGCAGGCCGAGGTATTCGTCCATGTTGAAGGTGACTACATTGGCAAAGCTCAGCTCCCCTGCCCGGTTCATTCTCACCAGCTGCTGATACACGCCGATGGGGCTGGAGCCTGTGGGCAGGCCGAGGACGAAGGGGCGTACCGCCTGCTCGCCGCTGTTGTGGGCGATAATGCGGTTTTTGATATACTCTGCCGCCCATTTGCACATTTTATCATAATCATTCTGAATTACTACACGCATGATAAAGTCCTTCCTTCCTGTGACG
>CAJOOV010000012.1 GCA_905236265.1 uncultured Oscillospiraceae bacterium
AGAGGGCTGGCCTGTCTGCTCTTGGCAATAAACTGCTCCACATCGTAGCGGGAGGCAATCTGCAGTGCGCCGGTAAGCTGGCCGTAGAGGGGATGCTCCACGATCACGTCCGCCACGGTGCAGCCGTTGTCAACGCAGGTGAGCAGCTCCCGCCGCATCCCCTCCTCGTCGTGGAGGCAGGCGATCATGCGCACAACGCCCGCCCCCGTGCGGTGGAGGAGATAGCCTCTGGGTGTGGCATCAATGTCCCTGCCCTGCGCCCGCAGCAGCGCCACATCTCCCACGATAATCTGGCGGCTCACCGCAAACCGCTTTGCCAGCGTCCCTGCGCTCAAAGGAGCGTCAGCAGTGCGCAGCGCATCCAGCACAGCCTCCCGCCGCTGCCTCGCATTCACAAGGAATCCCCCTTTACACCTTCGTCATATGCTGCGCCGCCGACTTGAGCATCAGCCGCTTGGTGCCCACATTGTCAAAGGCAATCTCGATCATGGCATCCCCGCCCATGGGGGTGACTGAGGTAATCATCCCCTTGCCAAAGGCGGTGTGCTCCACCATCTCGCCCTTCTTATACTCCGCCAGCAGCGCCACATTCTGCGCCACTGCCGACGCACCTACCACAGCCCCGCTGCGGGAGATGGTGCTGCCGCCGCCCAGCCTGCCCTCTCTGGCAATCCGCTCGCTCTGACGGCCATAGCCTCTGCGCAGGGGACGGCTGCCGCCCTCCTGTCTCCCGGTGCGGCTGTCCGGGTCTGTCCGGCGGCCTGTCTGCTCCTCCCCGGCATTGCCTCTGCCGCTTTTTTCCAGATACTCCTCCGGAATCTCCGAGACGAACCGGGAGGGGCGGTTGCTGGTGGTATGGCCGAAGATCATCCGGTGTCTGGCACAGGTGAGGTAGAGATGCTCCTTTGCCCGTGTCAGCGCCACATAGCACAGCCTGCGCTCCTCCTCCATCTCCTCCCGCTCGCCGATGACCCGCATACCGGGGAAAATCCCCTCCTCCATGCCCACCACAAAGACGCTGGGAAACTCCAGCCCCTTGGCGGCGTGCATGGTCATCATATACACGCAGTCGTCGCTGTCCCCGGCGCTGTCCAGATCCGTGTACAGCGCCACCTCGTCCAGAAAGCCTGCCAGCGTGGGAGCTTCCGCATTGTCCACATACCCCTGCACCGAGCTTTTCAGCTCCTGCACGTTCTCTATCCGGGTGCGGTTTTCCAGCGTATCCTTCGCCTCCAGCGCTTTCAGATAGCCGGTGAGAGAGAGTGCCTCGTCATAGAAATCAGGCAGGGTCATCAGGGGCAGCTTTTCCCGCAGTTCCTCCATCATAGCGGCGAAGGCATTCAGCTTGGCAGCGGATTTGCCCAGCTCCGGGTAGTCCGAGGCGTGGGCAATAATGTCATACAGGCTGCGGCTCTCCCGCAGGGCAAGCTCCCCCGCCGTGTCCACCGTCTTTGCGCCGATGCCCCGTGCGGGCACATTGATAATCCTGCGCAGGCGCAGCTCGTCCGCCGGGTTGTGAATGACGCAGAGATAGGCCAGCATGTCCTTCACCTCTGCGCGGTCAAAGAACCGGATGCCCCCGAAAATCTTATAGGGAATGCCGTTGCGCTTGAAGGCGTACTCCATGGCGTTGGACTGGGCGTTCATGCGGTAGAGCACCGCATGATCTCTCCAATGCAGCCCCTGGCTGATGCCGTTTAACACCTGAGAGGCCACATACTGCGCCTCGTCGTTCTCGTTCATGGCGGTATAGCAGCGAATCCTGTCCCCGCCGCCGCTGTTTGTCCAAAGCTCCTTGCCCTTGCGCCCCTGATTGTTCCGAATCACGGCGTTTGCCGCATCCAGAATGTTCTGGGTGGAGCGGTAGTTGCGCTCCAGACGGATGACCCGCGCCCCCTCATACTGCTCCTCGAAGGAGAGAATGTTCTCTATGGTAGCCCCCCGGAAGCGGTAGATGGACTGATCGTCGTCTCCCACCACGCAGATATTCTCCCACTTCCCCGCCAGCGTGGAGGCCAGCAGGTATTGCAGGTGGTTGGTGTCCTGATACTCGTCAATGAGCACATAGCGGAACTTGTTCTGCCAATACTGCCGCACCTCGGTACAGGTGAGCAGCAGCCGCACCGTGACAAAAATCAGATCGTCGAAATCCAGCGCATCCGCCTCTTTCAGCCGCTTTTCATACTCGGCGTACAGCTTGGCCATCTGAATCAGGCGCAGATCCCCGCTCTGGCGGCACTCCTGCGCCCAGTCCTGCGCCGTGAGCAGACGATCCTTCGCCCGTGAGATATAGTTCAGCACCGTCCGGGGCGGGAAGCTCTTCTCGTCCAGATGCTCCGCCTTCAAAATCTCCTTCATCACCCGGCGGCTGTCGTCGGTGTCATAGATGGTGAAGGAGCGGGAATAGCCCATATGCTCAATATCCCGGCGGAGCATCCGCACGCAGGCAGAGTGGAAGGTGGCCGCCCAGATGTCGTTCGCCTCGCTGCCCAGCCGCTGTTCCAGACGCTGCTTCAGCTCTCCCGCCGCCTTGTTGGTGAAGGTGATGGCAAGGATGCTCCACGCAGCGGCGGGATGAAGCTGGCACAGCCGCTCCATCCGCCCCCGCTGGGACTGCTGAGGCTGTTTCAGATACGCCGCAAGGGCGGCGGCGTCCTCCTCTGTCACCCACTCCGGCACCTCCTCCACCGTGGGGTCAGAGGCGCAGCCGTACTTGATCAGGTTGGCAATGCGGTGAATCAGCACGGTGGTCTTGCCGCTGCCCGCCCCGGCCAGCAGCAGCAGCGGCCCCTGGGTGGTGAGCACGCCCTGACGCTGCTCCCGGTTCAGGTTTGCAAATTCCTGTTCGATAAACGCCCGCCGGGCGGTGAGAAATTCCTTCGCTTGTATCTCGTTCAGCATAGCTTCTCTTCTCTTTTCCTTCCTGCCGTATTCGTCCCGTTTTTACACCGTTATTATATGCCAATCCGCCTGCATGGTCAAATGAAATCCTACTGTAGACAAAGCCTCGCAGAGTTTGGCCCGAAGGGCGGAATAAAGTCAAATCATTTTTGTACCGAATTCAGTTCGGTGCAAAAATACCTCTATCCATGCAAGTGTGCGAACAAAGTGAGTGCGCGCAGCATGGATGCAAAGCTCGTAGACAAAGTCCATGGGAATTTGTCTACGATTTAATGAAATCCGCCAGCCGCCTGCGTCCCCGTTTCCGCCCTGCCGCCGTGCCCGGTTCCCCCTCCACCAGAATGATGTCCGGGCCGAAGCGGCGCACCTGCTCCCAGCGCACCAGATAGGTCTCCCGCCTGCCCAGCAGGCCGAAGAAGAACTTCCCCTGCCCCGGCACCAGCAGTCCCCGAATCTGTCCCGAATCCAGATCGAAGGTAATATCTCCCACATAGCCGTAGCGGGTGCCGTCGGTGACGGAGATCACCTCCTTGAAGCGCAGCTCCTCCAGATTGCTCTCCATAGCCATCCCTCCCGGTGCTATCCTATGAGGGAGACGGATTGTCCGATTCCCTTTCATTTCCGGGCAACGGCGTTCAGGCTTTGTCCGCAAGTCCTGTATCCGCCCTGCGGTACGATTTTCATTGCTTTTTCTCCCTCCATCAGGTAGAATAGACCACAATGGTTTTCAGGAGGTGAGGGGTCAATGGAGGCGCTGATGCGTCAGGCGTTAAAGGAATACTTCGGCTATGACAGCTTTCGCCCCGGACAGGAGCGGATCATCTCCACTATCCTCTCCGGGCGGGACGTGCTGGCCGTCATGCCCACGGGCAGCGGCAAGTCCATCTGCTACCAGCTCCCCGCCCTCATGGCGGACGGGATCACCCTTGTCGTCTCCCCGCTGATCTCCCTGATGCAGGATCAGGTGATGGCGCTGTGCCAGTCCGGCGTCCGGGCGGCCTATCTCAACTCCAGCCTCACCCCCGCCCAGCAGAGCCTTGCCCTGCGCCGTGCCAGACAGGGCGCCTACCAGATCATCTATGTGGCGCCGGAGCGGCTGAGCCTGCCCTCCTTCCGGGAGTTTGCCTGCAGCGCCCCGCTGGTGCTCATCACCGTGGACGAGGCCCACTGCATCTCCCAGTGGGGGCACGATTTTCGACCCAGCTATCTGGAAATCTCGGATTTTATCCGCTGCCTCCCCAGCCGCCCGGTGGTGGCCGCCTTTACCGCCACTGCCACAAAGCCCGTGCGGGAGGACATTGTGCGCTCTCTCATGCTGCAAGACCCGGAGGTGTTCATCTCCGGCTTTGACCGCCCCAACCTCTATTTCGAGACGCAGGAGCCGGAAAACCGGGAACAGGCGGTGCTGGAGGCGCTGGCCCGGTTCCCGGACAAAAGCGGCATTATCTACTGCCTCACCCGGAAGAAGGTGGAGGAGCTGTGCGACCGGCTCAACAGCAGCGGCATTGAGGCCACCCGGTATCACGCCGGGCTGTCCCCTCAGGAGCGGCAGGAGAATCAGGAGGATTTTCTCTATGACCGGAAACGGGTTATGGTTGCCACCAACGCCTTCGGCATGGGCATTGACAAGCCCAACGTGGGCTTTGTCCTCCACTGCGGGCTGCCCTCCAACCCGGAGGGCTACTATCAGGAGGCGGGACGGGCAGGCCGGGACGGCTCCCCCGCCCAGTGTATCCTCCTCTTCCAGCGCCGGGACGTACAGGTGAACCGCTACCTGATCGAAAACAGCGCCCGTGAGAACACCGGCCTCACCGCCCAGCAGCTCGCCCGGCAGGAGCAGGCCGACCTGCACCGCCTGCAGCAGATGGTCACCTATGCCACTGCGCCGGGCTGTCTGCGGCGCACCCTTCTGTCCTATTTCGGTGAGTCCGCCCCGGAGGAGTGCGGCAATTGCTCCAACTGCCTGCGGGGGCAGCCCCCCCAGGACGTGACGCCGCAGGCAAGACAGGCGGTGCTGTGTATTGCAGAGCTTGCCCGTGAAGGCAGAGCCTTCGGCGTGGGCGCACTGGTGTCCATTCTCACCGGGACAGAGCAGCCCTCTCTCCAATGGCTGCGCCCGGAGCGTCTGGAGACCTGCGGCACATGCCGCAGCATCCCGCCCCGGCGGATGAAGCAGATCATTCAGGCCATGCTGGATCAGGGCTATCTCGCCCGCCGGGAGGGGGATAAGCCGGTGCTGGAGCTGACCCTGAAGGCGGCGGAGCTGGTCTCCGGCAAGGCGCACCTCACCCTGAAGCCGGAGACGGGCAAAAAGCGCCTGCCACGCCCCGCCGTCACCCCCAATGTGGACAGTGCCCTGCTGGACAGGCTGAAGCAGACCCGCAGCGCCCTCGCCCGCCGGGACGGGATTCCCGCCTTCATGGTGTTTTCCGACTCCGTACTGACGGAGCTGTGCCGCCTGCGCCCCCACAGCCGGGAGGAGCTGCTGCAGGTAAAGGGCGTGGGCGTGAAAAAGGCGGAGCGGTACGGCAAAGCATTTCTGAACGCACTGAGCGGCAAGGCAAAGGAGTGACAGACGATGAAAAACACCACTCTGTGTTACATCCAGCGGGGCAGCGCATACCTTATGCTCCACCGGGTGAAGAAGGAAAACGACCTGAACGAGGGCAAGTGGATCGGCGTAGGCGGCAAATGCGAGGAGAACGAGAGTCCGGAGGAATGCCTGCTCCGGGAGTGCTTCGAAGAGACAGGGCTTACCCTCACCTCCTACCGCTACCGGGGCATTGTCACCTTTGTCTCCGACCGGTGGGAGGGGGAGTATATGCACCTGTTCACCGCCGAGGAGTTTACCGGGCAGGTGGGAGCGTGCAGCGAGGGCGTGCTGGAATGGCTGGACAAGAAAGCCCTTCGCACCCGCAATCTCTGGCAGGGGGATCATATCTTCCTTGACCTGCTGGAATCGGAGGCTCCCTTCTTCTCCCTGAAGCTGGTCTATCAGGGGGACAGGCTCACCCACGCCGCCCTCAACGGCAGCCCCCTCTCTCTCCCGTGGGCCGGTCTTAGTTAAGTATACTTAACTTTTTCATGGCATTTGCCCCTGTTTTCTGTAAAAAGCGGGGTATTATCATCCTTTTCTCCCTTGACAGAGGCGCCCTGCCCGTGCTATCGTAGAACCAACAGTCAGGCAGGCGCCGGGCCGCAAGGCAGCGGAACAGAAAAGACATCCGTGGGACAGATTGTCCGCCGGGTGTCTTGTTTTTTCAGGGAGGGATTTGATTTGCAGCACAGCAATCAACCGGGCTATTCTCTTGCCATGGAGGTGTCCCGTCAGAGCATCGGGGTGAATCTGCTCCTGTCGCTGGGCAAGCTGGCGGCGGGCGTTGCAGGACATTCGGCGGCCATGGTCTCCGACGCTGTACACTCCGCCTCGGATGTATTCTCCACCCTCATCGTCATGGCAGGGCTGCACCTCTCCCGCAAGGGTGCGGACAGCGACCACGAGTACGGCCATGAGCGTCTGGAATCCGTGGCGGCGCTGCTGCTGGCAGCGGTTCTGGCCGTCACCGGGGGGATGATCGGCCTGTCCGGGGCGCAGCAGATTGCGGGGGCAGACCTGCAGCCCCCTCCCGTCCCCGGCATGATGGCGCTGTGGGCGGCGGTGATCTCCATCGCCGTGAAGGAGGGCATGTTCCGCTACACCCGCAGCGCCGCCCGGCGCAGCGGCTCCTCCGCCCTCATGGCGGACGCATGGCACCACCGCTCTGACGCCCTGTCCTCCGTGGGCAGTCTCATCGGCATTGCCGGGGCGAGGCTGGGCTTTCCCGTGCTGGATCCGGCGGCCAGTCTGGTGATCTGCTTGTTCATTCTCAAGGCCGCCTTGGACATCTTCCTCACCGCCGTCAACCAGATGACTGACCACGCCGCCTCTCCCCAGTTGGAGGCAGAGATGGCGGCGCTGGTGTCTCAGGTGGAGGGGGTTGCCCGGCTGGATCTGCTGAAAACCCGGCAGTTTGGCAGCCGGGTCTATGTGGATATTGAGATCTCCGCCGACGGGGCGCTCTCCCTGACGGCGGCGCACCAGATCGCCCAGCAGGTGCATGACCGGATTGAGGCGCAGTTCCCCGCCGTGAAGCACTGCATGGTCCACGTCAACCCATTGGGATAGAAAACGCAAGCGGTACGCACCGTTTCCAAGTGCGTACCGCTGTTTTTATCTGTTATCCCGCAAACAACAGACCATCAAAGATTTCGGTGTCCTCCACCGTCTGACCATCGTTTTCCACCAGGAAGGACTGCTCAAAGTAAGCCCAGCCGGTCGTTCCGTCAGCGCAGACAATCTGCACCCAATGCTCCGTATCCGTGAGGGGGAATGCCAGAGGTTTTCCGTCCGGCTGAAGGGTGAGCTTCTCGCTGCTCTTATCCGCTTCGGTATAGACCGTCAGCGGCTTTTTCAGGGTGATGGTCAGCCTGTCCATGTCGGGCTGTACCATCTCATCTTTCATCCGTTCCATCTTGCCGTCTGTCAGTTGATAGGTCACAGTGCCGCCCCAGGTCTGCATCACATCAAAGCGGCAGCGTGCAGAGACAGTGCCGTCCCCGTGGTAGACAGTGCGCTCACTTTCCGGAGTGCCGTCGATGGCATCCAGATAGGTCAGCTTTCCCTCGTCATAGCGGAAGAACAGGGTCGTCGTACAGTCGTTGCTGCCCCAGTCACAGACCGCAAGCTCCACAAAGCCATCGTCTTTGTCCAAATCCACCAGATAGTACCGGTCGGTGTCGGGGTTTTCCAGCCAGATATCAAAGGGCTGGAAGGGGTTGTACTCGTCCTCGGTATTCAAAAACTCCTGACCGTTGACTTGAAGCGACATGATGCGTGCTTCGTGCCAGACGCCTTCCCCGTCCTCGTATGTTTCGTCCACGGAGTAGAAAATCTGGTCTTCCCTGCCGTCCCCGTCCAGATCGTACTGGCACTGGGCGTTGACGCTCACCGGCTGAGTCCAGCCGGTGGACGCTGTTGGGCCGTACTCTGCGTTGGTGAGGGTAATGGTCAGAGAGGCGGCGTTGTCCTCCGCCGGGTCGCCGGTGAAGGAGTTGACAGAGGGAATACAGTAGACATACTGTCCCGCTTTCAGCTTCACCGTGATCTCCCCTTGCAGCCGGTCAATGGCAGGACGATATGCCTGAGAGAGATACCGCCAGCCGTCCTGAAACTCCTCATCCAGCACATATACGCTCCACCAGATGGCATCCGGGTCATACATCCACATCTCAAGGGCGGGATTCGTCCCTTCAAAGCGGTATACCCCGTCCTCCTCCGGACGGAAGAGGCAGGGGCCGTCAAAGGCGTCCTGATTGTGGTACACCGCCAGCTCCACATCCCCGGCGGAGGTCTG
>CAJOOV010000013.1 GCA_905236265.1 uncultured Oscillospiraceae bacterium
AAGTATCCCATCATCTCCATCGAGGACGGCATGGGCGAGAACGACTGGGAAGGCTGGAAGCTCCTGACCGACGCGCTGGTCGACAAGGTCCAGCTGGTGGGCGACGACCTGTTCGTCACCAACGCCTCCCGCGTGAAGAAGGGCATCCAGCTCGGCGCCGCGAACGCCGTCCTCATCAAGGTCAACCAGATCGGCACCCTCACCGAGACGCTGGATGCCATCCAGATGGCCAACCGTGCAGGCTACACCGCCATTGTCTCCCACCGTTCCGGCGAGACCGAGGACACCACCATTGCCGACATCGCTGTGGCGCTCAACGCCGGACAGATCAAGACCGGCGCTCCCAGCCGTACCGACCGTGTGGCAAAGTACAACCAGCTTCTGCGCATCGAGGAAGAGCTGGGCGATGTGGCTCAGTTCCCCGGCATGGCTGCCTTCTTCAACCTGAAGTAATTTCACATTCCAAACAGTTTTGGGGGCTGTCCGAGATGGACAGCCCCCTTTTTCATCCCAGACAAAGTCCGATGGGCTTTGTCTGAAAGGCTTTATCTGTAGTGTGAGGGGGCTGTCCGAAACGGACAGCCCCCTTTTGCGGTTCTATCAGGCGTTGTATCAGTTTCTCAGGCTGTGCAGGGGGGCGGGAATCCTGCCCCCTCTGGCCACAAAGTCGGCGGCGCTGCTCTGATGCACCGGCATCACCGGCGCTGAGCCCAGCAGCCCTCCGAACTCCACCATCTCCCCCACCTGCTTCCCCGGTGCGGGAATCAGGCGGACGGCAGTGGTCTTATTGTTCACCATGCCGATGGCCGCTTCGTCTGCGATGATAGCGGAAATCGTCTCCGCCGTGGTATCACCGGGGACGGCGATCATATCCAGCCCCACGGAGCACACGCAGGTCATGGCCTCCAGCTTGTCCAGCGTCAGCACCCCGGAGGAGGCGGCGGCAATCATGCCCTCGTCCTCGCTCACAGGGATGAATGCGCCGCTGAGACCGCCCACATGCCCGGAGGCCATCACGCCTCCCTTTTTCACTGCGTCATTCAGCAGCGCCAGCGCCGCCGTGGTGCCATGGGTGCCGCAGGTCTCCAAACCCATCTCCTCCAGAATCCGTGCCACAGAGTCCCCCACCGCAGGCGTGGGGGCAAGGGACAGATCCACAATGCCAAAGGGCACCCCCAGCCGGGCGCTGGCCTCCCGTGCCACAAGCTGTCCCATGCGGGTAATGCGGAAGGCGGTCTTTTTCACCGTCTCCGCCACCACGTCAAAGCTCTGCCCCTTGACACTCTGCAATGCGTGGTAGACCACGCCGGGGCCGGACACGCCCACATTGATGACGCTCTCCGCCTCTCCCACGCCGTGGAATGCCCCTGCCATAAAGGGGTTGTCCTCCACGGCGTTGCAGAACACCACCAGCTTGGCGCAGCCGAAGCCGCCCCGGTCTGCGGTGCGCTGGGCGGTCTTTTTCACGATCTGTCCCATCCGTGCCACGGCATCCATATTGATGCCCGCACGGGTGGAGCCTACATTCACGCTGGAGCACACGAAGTCCGTCACTGCCAGCGCCTCGGGAATGGAGGCAATCAGCTTTTCATCCGCCTCGGTCATGCCCTTTTGCACCAGTGCGGAGTACCCGCCGATGAAGTTCACCCCGCAGGTCTTTGCCGCCCTGTCCATCGCCACGGCAAAGGGCACATAGTCCCCTGTCTCGCAGGCCGCCGCCACCAGTGCCATAGGCGTGACGGAAATACGCTTGTTCACAATGGGTATGCCGAACTCGCCCTCGATCTGTTCTCCCACGGCCACAAGGCGCTCCGCCCGGCGGCAGATCTTGTCGTAGATTCTGCGGCAGCAGATCTCCGGGTCGGGGTGGGCGCAGGAGAGCAGGGAAATCCCCATGGTAATGGTGCGGATGTCCAGATGCTGCTGGTCGATCATGTCCAGCGTCTGTAAAATCTCGTTTCTGCTGAGCATGGCGGCACCTCAAATCCTGTGCATGGCGTTAAAGATGTCCTCCCGCTGGATGTGGATGGACAGGGCGAGACTGGGTCCCTCCTCCTCCAGCAGCTTTGCCAGTGCGGCAAAGGGCAGCTCACACCCTTCGGTGTCCACCATCATAATCATGGTGAAATAGTCCTGCATCACCGTCTGGCTGATGTCAAGGACATTGATATTGTTTTTTGCCAGCAGTGTGCATACATCTGCAATGATGCCCACTCTGTCCTGTCCCACAACGGTAACAATCGCTTTCATAATGCAATCCCTCTCCTGTCTATGATTCCTCGTTTTCCTGCAGCTCGTCCAGCGTCAGCTCAAAGCCGGGCAGATACTCCTCCATAAACAGCCGCAGCACCGGAAGGGGGTTCCGGGTCAGCGCCTGATAGGTCTGTTCCTTCGCCAGGGCAAACTCCCGGTTCCCCGCCTTCAGCTCCTCCACGCATTTCAGATAGGCGGAGAGCTTGTCCGCCGCCTTGACCAACGCCCGGACATGGGCATCTGCAGGCTGAAGAAAGTCCTCGTACTCCCCCCGCAGCTCCTCCGGCAGCATACCCAGCAGCCGGTTTGCGGCCATCTCCTCCACCTGCTGGTAGCTCTGGCGCAGGGAACGGCTGTAATACTTGATGGGCGTGGGCATATCCCCGGTGATGATCTCCGTGGCATCGTGGTACAGCGCCGCCACAGCCACCTGCCCCGGATCGTTCTCTCCCCCGAAATACCGGTTTTCCATCACCGCAAGGGCATGGGCAAGCACGGCCACCATGTGGGAATGCTCCATAATATTTTCCCCGGAGGTATTGCGCATCAGCGCCCAGCGCTGGATATACTTCATCCGGGCAATCAGGGCAAAAAAAGCGTAGTCCTTGCTCATAACAGCTCCTCTTCATTTCAGGGTAGACTGAACACCCTTTTTTGACTATAATAGTAGCCGATAGACCTGTTTATTATATCTTTCATATACACCGGATTGCAAGGGAGAGAGCTACAAAATTATGCGCTTTGCCATCTATACCCTTGGCTGTAAAGTCAACCAGTACGAGTCTCAGGCGATGCAGTCCCTGCTGGAGGGGCAGGGACACACCTGTGTTCCCTTTGAAGAGACCGCCCAGCTATACATCATCAACACCTGCTCCGTCACCGCCGTCAGCGACAAGAAATCCCGGCAGGTCATCCGCCGGGTGCGCCGGAACAGCCCGGATGCCGTCATTGCCGTGTGCGGCTGCTATGCTCAGGCAGAGCCGGAGCAGGTGGCGGCGCTGGGGGTGGATCTGGTCTCCGGGACGGGACAGCGGCTGGATTTTCTGGAGAAATGCCAGCAGGAGGTGGACCGCCGCCATCCTTGGATCAGTGTGGATGACGCACTTCACCGCACCGGCTTCGAGCTGCTCCCCGCCGGGGGGCTGGAGGGGCGCACCCGTGCCATGCTGAAGGTGCAGGACGGGTGCCGGAACTTCTGCACCTACTGTATCATCCCCTATACCAGAGGGGCGCTGCGCTCAGAGCCCTTGGAGGCTGCGGTCGCCCAGACAGAGGAGCTGGCCGCAAGGGGTTATCGGGAGATCGTCCTCACCGGGATTGAGATTGCCTCCTGGGGGGAGGAGTGGAAAAACGGCCTGTCCTTTATTGACCTGTTGGAGGCGGTGTGTCAGGCGGCGCCGGAGCTGCGGATCCGTCTGGGGTCATTGGAGCCCCGTATCATCACGGAGGACTTCTGCCGCCGGGCGGCGGCGCTGCCCAACCTCTGCCCCCACTTCCACCTGTCCCTGCAGTCCGGCTGCGACGCAACCCTGAAACGGATGAACCGGCGCTATGACACCGCCCGGTTTCTCCTCTCCTGCGGCCTGCTGCGCCGGTATTTCCACCGCCCCGCCATCACCACGGACCTGATTGTGGGCTTTCCCGGCGAGACGGAGGAGGAGTTTGCCGCCACACTGGACTTTCTCCGTCAGGCGGATTTCGCCGCCATGCACATCTTCCCCTACTCCCGCCGCCCCGGCACTCCGGCGGACAGAATGCCCGGTCAGATTCCCAACGCCGAAAAGGAACGCCGGGCGCACCGGGCCGCTGAGGTGGCAAAAGCACTGCAGCAGGGTTATCTCGCCTCCTTTGTGGGAGAAGTGCTCCCGGTACTGTTTGAAGAGCAGCAGGGCGGTCTCTGGCGTGGGCACGCTCCCAACTATGGGGAGGTATACGCCCCCTCTCAGGAGAACCTTCACAACCGGGTCTGCTCTGTGTTGATTCTTCGTCAGGAGGACGGGCACTTGACGGGAAGCATTGTTTCATACTATTACTCCGGCAACTGAATAATCGCAAATCGATTTCCTCCCTATATGTTGCCGGAGTAATAGTTGCCATGTTTTGCGGTTGCCCCG
>CAJOOV010000014.1 GCA_905236265.1 uncultured Oscillospiraceae bacterium
CCGCTCCAGAGCGATGCGCCGGGTGTACTGCTGCGCCGCCGCTCCTGCCAAAACCAGATACCCCGCAAGGGCAAAGGTGAGGATACGCCGGCGCCGGCGGTTCATTGTGTGTCCCATGGTGAAACTCCCCTTTTTCATACTTTTTTCTGATGAAACCCAAGGGTTTTCATCAGATAGGCAATCCTGCCTTTTTCAGGCTTTCGTATCAGATTCTTCTGACAGTATGGCCGGATTTTCCGGAAATATGTACAATTTGTAAAAGTCCCAAAATCCTTCCTTTCCTGCGTTGCATTTTCCTCGGAAACCGGGTAGAATAGCCTCAGCACAGTTCGCAAAGGAGGGTTTCCTCATGTACGATATGATCATCATCGGCGGCGGCCCTGCCGGGCTTTCCGCTGCAGTGGCAGCGCAGGGACGGGGCAAGCAGGTTCTGGTGATCTCCAACCCCGCTGAACATAATCCCCTGAGCAAGGCTCCGGTAATCCACAACTATCTGGGTCTTCCGGGGCGCAGCGGAAGGGCGCTGATGGAGGAGTTCACCCGCCATGCACTGGACATGGGCGCAGAGCTTCGCACCGGGCGGGTACTCACTGTGATGAACATGGGGGAGAGCTTCTGCCTCACCGTGGGCAGCGACGTGTATGAGTGCAAAAAGCTGATTCTCGCCGGAGGCATCAGCCGGGGCAGCAAGTACCCCGGAGAGGAGGCGCTGGTGGGACACGGCGTCAGCTACTGCGCCACCTGCGACGGTATGCTCTACCGCAAGCGGGCGGTGGTGGTCATTGGCCGGGCAAAGGACGCCCCCCTTGAGGCAAACTATCTGGCGCAGATCGGCTGTCAGGTCACCTATGTCAGTCCCAGCGCCCCCGCCGGGCTGGACAGCGCCATTCCCGCTGTCCGGGCGGGGCGGCTGGAGATCGTGGGCGAGGGCAGCGTGTCCGGCGTGAAGGCGGATGGGGCAGTGATTCCCTGCGAGGGCGTGTTCATTCTCCGGGAGACGGTTGCCCCCAACGACCTGCTGCCTGAGCTGGCGCTGGAGGACGGATATATCCGGGTGAACCGCAGCATGGAGACCAACCTCCCCGGCATCTACGCTGCGGGAGACTGCACGGGCAAGCCCCTGCAGATTTCCAAGGCCGTGGGCGAGGGGCTGATTGCCGCACAGGCGGCGGCTGAGGCAATTGAGGCAGAGACGCAGCAGAAGGCATAAAGGAGTGTATTAAAATGGCAAACGCAATTCATTTTTCCAACCGTAAGGACGTAGAAACCGCCGTGGACGGGGCACATGTGGCCGTGATCGACTACTGGGCAACCTGGTGCGGCCCCTGCAAGATGATCGCCCCCGCCATTGAGAAGCTGGCCGCCGAGTATGAGGGCAAGGCGCTGGTGGGCAAGGTGGACATCGACCAGCTCCCTGATCTGGCGCAGGAGGCGGGGATTATGAGCATCCCCTGCGTCGTGGTGTTCAAGGACGGCGTGGAGTATAACCGGATTGTGGGCGCATCCCCCTATCCCGCCTATACCAAGCTCATTGACGAGGCGCTGGGCTGATTTTCCCCTGTCCCGCAGGGGCGGGGCAGCAAAAAAAGAGTGCGTATGTTCCGCATAAAGCGTTGAACATACGCACTTCTTTCATTCCCACGTTGGGAGCAGGCACACACGCTGTGCCGCCCCGTCTACTCCGTCTCCCGCTCCCCTCCCCCGATGAGGTAGTTCAGCACCTGCAGGGAGTCGGAGAAATGGACGCTCTCAATCACCACATCCGGGAACCGTCCGGGCACCTCCACGTCAAAGCCGGTGAAGTTCCAGATGCCCTTCACGCCCCCCTCCATGAGCAGCTCCGCCGTCTGCTGGGCATATCTGCCGGGGAGGGTGAGAACGGCCACAGTGGTGGGGTGCCGGGCGAGGTAGGCGCTCAGCCCGGCGGCATCCTCCACGGTGACACCGTTGATGCTGCTGCCCACAAGCGCCGGGTCTGCGTCAAAGGCGGCGCACAGGCGGATGCCGCTCTCCCGGAACCTGAAATTGCGAATCAGAGCGTGACCCAGATTGCCCACGCCCACCAGCACAGCGTCCTTTTCCTGATTCAGATACAGGATCTCCCGCAGCTCCCGGTACAGCTTCTCCACATTGTAGCCGTAGCCCTGCTGTCCAAACTCGCCAAAACAGCTCAGATCCTGCCGAATCTGGGAGGCGGTGAGTCCCATGCGGCTGCCCAGAGCAGAGGAGGAGGTGCGCTCCTGCCCCTCCCGCCGCATGGCCGCCAGATGGCGCAGGTAGCGGGGGAGTCTCCGAATCACCGCATTGGAGATCTTATTCTTCTTCATCTGTCTCTCTTTCCCTTATCAAAAGTAGACCAGTTCATCACGGGGGGGCTGGGTGGGCTTTACCTCGGTGGTGTACAGCACAGGCCCCTCCTCCCCCTGATAGATGGGCAGCTTTTTCAAGCGCACCTTTCCGGTGACCTCCACCCACTCCCGGTTTTGCAGATACCGCCGCTCAGAGCCGCTGCACAGCACGCCCAGAAAGGTGGTATCCTGTGCGCAGCACACCATGGCAAAGCGCCCCACGGCATAGCAGCCCTTGGGGAAGTTCTCCGACTGGGCTACCATGCCCCGGAACTTCACGCTCTTGCCCTCATAGCGCTCCGGGTTGTCCATGCAGTCGGTATACCAGAAGCCGAAGTCCTCGTCGCTCAGCTCCAGCACCGGCTTGGACAGGTCAAAGGGACACATGCCGTTGTCGTAGTTCTCCACCCGCTCCTCGTCGGCGTATTCCAGATACATCTCCGCTCTCCGGTTCAGCATCTTCAGATTCCTCGCCCGGAGCTGGTCGGCCAGCGCATCCGTCACCCGGTTGAAGATGAGCATATCCGCATTGCGAATCTTCTCCATCATCAGGCTGGCCATATTTTTGGCGTAGGTGTCGAAGGTAGGCGCCTCCACCAGCGTGACGATCTGGTACAGCGCCCAGTTCTCCGGCAGCGCCGCCTCCAGATCTGCCAGCGGCCACATGCCGTTATATTCCATCACGATCTGGCTGGGGTGTGCCTGGCGCTCCATGGCGGCAAGGCGCTCTTTGGTGAACGCCCCCTTGTCCTCGATCATCTCAGCGGTGACCTGATAATGCTCCAGCGCCTGAGGGTCATACTCCTCCTCCCCCTCCTCGGTGATGACCAGAAGGGTGCGCTCGTCTCTGGTGAAGTCCTGATTGGACAGCATGGGGGCGATAAAATTGGTCTTGCCTGCGTCCAGAAAGCCGCAGATCAGATAGACAGGAATGGGCTCCTGCTGTACAGCCATGGGGACAGCCCTCCTTTATCAAAGGTGAAACAGTACGGGCATCTGCTCTTCTCTCAGCTGTGCGCCGATGACGCACAGCCGCCCGGTGACATCCGCAGCGCCGGAACGAATGTCGATCTCCTCCGGGGTGAAGTCAAAGTGAATCCAAGAGCCGTCTGCGTTGGCCACAATGCCCTTGGCACGGAGAATATCGCCGTAGTCCCCGGTGTCCAGCGCCTCAAGGGCGGTACGGATCTCCGCAGGGGTGAACTTCTTCGTGGTCTCCACGCCCCAAGAGGTGAATACCTCGTCGGCGTCGTGGTGGTGATGATGATGGCCGCAGGAACAGACCCCGTTCTCGTCGTACTCGTGATGGTGGTGATGGTGCTCCTCATCCTCATCATGGTCATGGTGATGGTGGTGGCAGCACTCGTACTCCTCGT
This sequence comes from uncultured Oscillospiraceae bacterium, assembly GCA_905236265.1. GTDB lineage: Bacteria > Bacillota > Clostridia > Oscillospirales > Oscillospiraceae > Onthomonas. The sequence continues at coordinate 3,725 of CAJOOV010000014.1, forward strand.
CCTCATCGTGGTCGTGATGATGGTGGCAGCACTCGTGCTCCTCGTCCTCATCGTGGTCGTGGTGATGGTGGTGATGCTCATGCTCATGCTCATGCGCCTGCGCCGCCGCCTTGGCCTGCGCCAGCAGCTCCTCTGCAAGGGAGTGCATCTGCATGGCGGAGAGAATCTGGTCCCCGGTGAGCTGGTCCCAGTCGGTGGTGATGATGACAGCCTGCCCATTTTGCGCCCGGAGCAGCTCCACGCACTCCGCCAGCTTGTCCTCCTTCATATCCTTCGTGCGGGAGAGGATAATGGTGCCGGCGTGCTGCACCTGATCGTCAAAGAACTCGCCGAAGTTCTTCATATACATCCTGCACTTCTTGGCGTTCACCACGGTGATGGCGCTGCCCAGCTGCAGCTCGGCAGTCTCCGCCACTCTGCCCACAGCCGCCGCCACGTCGGACAGCTTGCCCACGCCGGAGGGCTCGATGATGATGCGGTCGGGGTGGTAGGTGTCCAGCACCTGACGCAGCGCCACGCCGAAATCCCCCACCAGAGAGCAGCAGATGCACCCGGAGTTCATCTCCGTGACCTGAATGCCTGCGTCCTTCATAAAGCCGCCGTCAATGCCAATCTCTCCGAACTCGTTTTCGATCAGCACCAGCTTCTGCCCCTGAAAGGATTCTTTGATGAGCTTTTTTATCAGCGTCGTCTTGCCTGCGCCAAGAAAGCCGGAAATAATGTCAATCGTAGTCATAGGGAAAATACCTCGATTCAGAATGATACTCTGCGAAGCGAGCCGCAGAGTGTGTCAAATAGCATTACCCTTATTATATCTATAATCCTATGAAATGCAAGGGTAAATCCGCCCCACAGATGGGAGTTTTCAAACTGTTCATAGAAAAGCGCCCCTGCCTTGAAGGGACAGGGGCGGCTGTCATGTTCAGTTGCTGCCCAGTGCGCCACGGATGCCGCCCATCAGCTCCTCATAGGTCTCATAGGCGGGAAGCTGGGGATAATCCGCCTTGATCTGGTCAGTGGACTTGAACAAAAAGCCCGCCTTGCTGTTGAGAATCATCCCCAGATCGTTAAAGCTGTCCCCGGCGGCGATGGTGTCAAAGCCGATGGACTGCAGCGCCTTTACCGTGGAGAGCTTGGACTGCGCCGTGCGCATACGGTAGCCGGTGATGGTGCCATCCTGCGCCACCTCCAGCGTGTTGCAGAAGATGGTGGGCATACCCAGCTTTTTCATCAGCGGGGCGGCAAACTGGGTGAAGGTGTCGGAGAGGATAATCACCTGGGTCATGCTGCGCAGCTCGTCCAGAAACGCCTTTGCCCCCGGCATGGGGTCGATGGTGGCAATCGTCTCCTGAATCTCCCGCAGCCCCAGCCCGTGCTGCTTCAGCACCTCCAGCCGCCAGCGCATCAGCTTGTCGTAGTCCGGCTCGTCACGGGTGGTGCGGCGCAGCTCCGGAATGCCGCTGGCTTGGGAAAAGGCAATCCAGATCTCCGGCACCAGAACGCCCTCAAGGTCAAGACATACAATATCCATGGCAAGGTTCCTTTCAACCAAAGAATTTGCGATATTTTACCACACTAATGTGATTCCCGCAAGCGGGAAAGAGAAGCCGGAGAAAAGAAAAATATTTTTCAAAAATATTTGAAAAACCTGTTGACAAAAGTGGCGGTCTGTGGTATTCTATCATCAGACAAAGGAAGGGACACTTCCAATCGGAAGGAACCCTATTTCCCGAGGTGAGCGGGGAAACGCTCGCCGCATACGTGAGCTTTTCAGAATGGAAGCATCTCACAGAGAGACCGGCAGCATTGACCTTATCAGGAAACGCATCCGGGGGTGCGACTAAGCTGCGGCAGGCGGTGGAGAGTAGTACATGGCTGAAGAGGGTTCGGGACTCACGAGACTGAAGAAAGCGAGGTAAACGAAATGATGTTAGATATTAAGAATCATCGGCGTTGACCCTGATCCGGCTGTAGTGGATTGGGGTCAACGCTTTTTTTATGCCCATTTTTGCCCGGAGACGGAGAAAACCCCTGCGAAACAGGTTCGCAGGGGGAATTCGCAGACAAAGCCCGGCGGCCTTTGTCTGCGAGTTTTGCATCCATGCTGCGCGCACTCCCTTCGGTCGCACACTTGCATGGATAGAGGTATTTTTGCACCGAACTGAATTCGGTACAAAAA
>CAJOOV010000015.1 GCA_905236265.1 uncultured Oscillospiraceae bacterium
ATAGCTCAGACACTTCATGTGGGTTCCCTCTCCCCTGTTTTTGTCATACTTACGCTTTGTGCGCTCTTGACTCTTTTCTCCGGGTGCTTTATGATAGTGTGGCAGTTGGTTATTACCGGGCATTTTGATCATTCCCCCGGAAATAACACTCCTTCGGGAGGTGTTTTATGGTCTACCTGATTACCTTTTTAGAGGGCATTCTTTCCTTCCTCTCCCCCTGTATGCTGCCCATGCTGCCGGTTTACCTCTCCTTCTTCGCCGGACGCTCAGAGGGGAGGCAGACCCAAATCGGGCGCATACTCGCCTTTATTCTGGGCTTCACCCTTTGCTTTCTGCTCCTCGGTACCGGGTTTGCGGCGCTGGGCGGACTGCTGAACCGCTATCGCAGTGTCGTCAACCTGATCTGCGGCGGTATGATGGCGGCGTTCGGGCTGAGCTTTCTGGACATCGTGCCCCTCCCCTTCTTTAAGGGTGTTTCCGCACGGGTTCGCATCACTGGAGTACTCTCCGCCTTTCTGTTCGGCGTGATCTACTCCGTCAGCCTCACCCCCTGCGTGGGGGCGTTTCTCGGCTCGGCGCTGCTGCTGGCCGCCACGTCAGGCAGCATGGGGCAGGGTGCGCTGATGCTGCTGGTCTACTCGCTGGGCATGGGGATTCCCTTTCTCCTCTCCGCCCTGCTGGCCAGTCATCTGGACGTGCTGTTCTCCGGCATCAAAGCCCATTACAGCCTGCTCAACCGCATCTGCGGCGGCTTTCTCATCGCCGTGGGATTATTGACCGCATTTGGGTGGATGAACGCCCTCATCAGCCTGCTGCGTTAAGGAGGATTTGCGATGAATCAGAAGAAGAAGTATGTACTGGTGGGCGTGCTGCTGGCCGTTATCCTGCTGTGTGCCTCTCTGGGCTATAACACGCTTTCCCAATCTCCCGCTGCGCAGGCTCCCTCCCCCGGCTCCGTCTCCGGCACAGCCCAGAGCGTGGCCTTCTCAGAGGCGGGAGACGCCGCTTCGGACTTCGCCGTGCAGGACGCTCAGGGGAACACAGTGCATCTCACCGACCTTGCGGGAAAGCCTGTGCTCATCAATTTCTGGGCGACGTGGTGCGGACCCTGCCGGATGGAGCTGCCGGAGTTTCAGAGCGCCTACGACAGCTACGGCGACCGGATTCACTTCATGATGGTGAACCTGACGGATGGCTTTGAGGACACCGTGGAGAGCGTCTCCGCCTTTACGGAGGAAAACGGCTACACCTTCCCGGTCTACTTTGACGTGGAGGGCAGCACCCTTGAGCCGTACAGCCTTTCCGCCATTCCCGTCACCGCCGCTGTCAGCGCCGATGGGACACTGCTTTGGACGCAGGTAGGCGCTTTGGACGGTGAGACGCTGGAGCAGGTGATCTCCCGGCTGCTGGAAAAGGATTGATACTGATTTGCCCGCTGCCCCTGCACCGTTTTCGGTGCAGGGGCGTTTTTATCCTGCTGCGTTTGCGCCCGCTGGCAGGCGCCGCCTCCCCCGGCAATTGCGTTTGCCGCCTTCCAAAGCCTTCACGGTGTGGGCTTGCGTATGACAGCGCCTTTTCCGCCAGCTCGTCCCTTCCGGTATACTATAGCACAGTTTTTCGTGAATCGCCAGTGCGGCTGTGACCTCACGCCGCTAAAAGTCAGAAACACATCTTTTTTGACAGCTTTATCAGGATGCGTTTCGCACAAATCCCCTCTGCTCTGCCGGAAACAACCGCCGCCTCTCAGGTGCCGGGGAAGCAGCGCCGGAAAAAGAAAAAAACTTTTCCAGACTGATTGTGCAAATTGTTATACTGTGTTATAATTATCTAATACAGACTGACCTGCATAACAAGATCAGACATGGAGTGTGGAGCATGAATATCAGAAGCGTCTTTTCTATCATCTTTGTTACGCTTTCTGTGGCACTGGCAATCTGCGGACGGACTGCCTTCCGTTCCAGAAAGTCCATCGGTGAACCGCTGGGGTATCTGATGTATTCTATTCTCCTGCCGGTGATCGGCAACTTCCTGATCGTCAGCGCTGATATGAAGCTGCCCGCTATGATCGGCTGTTATCTGTACTATATCGGCATAGACTTCACGGCATACAGTCTCCTGCGCTATGGTCTGGCCTATTGCAACCTGCCGTGGAAGAGCGATAAGATCAGGATATTCGTTTTGAGTCTGCTGGGAATCGACGTGATACAGCTTGCCGCCAACGTCTTTTTTGGCCACGCCTTCAGCATGGAGCGTATTGAGCTTTACGGACGGCCTTACTACCGCATGGTGCCCTATCTGCCCCAGAACCTCCACCGTGTGCTGGTTTACAGTCTTCTGGCTACGGTTCTGATGATCTTCTTTTTGAAAATGATCCACTCCTCCCGTATCTATGCAAGACGCTACGGAATGATCTTCTTTACCATGCTCTCCGTCATCCTGTGGTGTACCTTCTATGTCATCTCCCGCACGCCGCTGGACCGCTCCATGATCGGCTACGGCGTGTTCGGTCTGCTGGCGTTTTACTTCTCCCTCTACTATAAGCCTGTACTGCTTCTCAACCGGATCATGATCGACATGTCCGCCGAGCTGCCCGACGCCCTGTTCTTCTTTGACGATGCCGGGCAGTGTATCTGGACGAATAACGAGGGACGGCAGCTTCTGGAGCTGGACGGCTCAGATCTGAGCGAGGCGGCGGAGCGCCTGCGCCCCTACTATGATAGCAGCCCCGATGGAGACAACTGGGCTTCTACGCTGGAGATGGATACAAAGAGGGGCTGGCGGCACTACGTTTTGGAGCGGCGCACCATCCGGGACGGACGGGGGTATGTGGACGGCTCCTTCCTCAGCATCCGGGATGACACAAAGGCACAGCTTGATCTGAAGCAGGAGACCTACCGGGCGCAGCACGACGATCTGACAGGGCTGTTTACCCGGCGCTATCTCCACGAACGTATTCGGAAGGCTCTGGCGGAAGCTCCTGACGAAACCTTTTGCATCATCTTTGCCAATGTGAGAAACTTTAAGCTCATCAACGACATTTTCGGCGTTGAATTTGGAGACGGCGTGCTGAAGCAGATCGCCGACCTCCTTCGGCGCTTTGTCCCCAGCGGCGGTCTTTACGGACGTCTGGGCGGGGATACCTTCGGCATTCTGGTGCGCTCCTGTGACTTTGACGCAGAGAGAATGGAGAAGTATCTCACCAGCTTCACTGTCAGCACCGGGGATATGCCCTACCATGTGCTGATTCATATGGGCGTATATGAGGTGAAGGATTCCTCGCTGGTGGTCTCGGTGATGTTTGACAGGGCAAGGATTGCCGCCTCCGGACTGCGCAATGATTATCACACCCATATCGCATGGTATGATGAGACTGTGCGGGAGAATATGCTCTGGGAGCAGCAGATTTCCGGTGATTTGGAGCTTGCCCTGCAGCAGCGGGAGATCGTACCCTATCTGCAGCCGCTGGTGGACACATCAGGAAACGTGGTAGGTGCTGAGGCGCTGG
>CAJOOV010000016.1 GCA_905236265.1 uncultured Oscillospiraceae bacterium
ACATCGGCGTTCTGCTGCGTGGTATCGCCCGTACCGACATCGAGCGCGGCCAGGTCATCTGCAAGCCGGGTTCCATCCATCCCCACACCAAGTTCAAGGGTCAGGTCTACGTTCTGAAGAAGGACGAGGGTGGCCGTCACACTCCCTTCTTCAACAACTACCGTCCCCAGTTCTATTTCCGTACCACCGACGTGACCGGCGTCATCACCCTGCCCGAGGGCGTTGAGATGTGCATGCCCGGCGACAACGTGGACATGGACGTTGAGCTGATTACCCCCATCGCCATCGAGAACGGCCTGCGTTTCGCTATCCGTGAGGGTGGCCGTACCGTGGGTTCCGGCGTTGTTATCGCTATCAACGAGTAATTTGACTCTGGAAGGGGCTGTCTCTCAGGAGGCAGCTCCTTTTTTCCATGAGAGGAGGCAACAGGATGTACCCTGTCTATCTGGAGGCAGCACTGCCTGAAATCGAGATTGACGCCGGTCAGGTGAAGGATGCGGTGGAGAACGTGGTTGGCGAGGAGGCGGCGGATGCCGCCGCCAAGGCAACAAAGAACGTCATTGACGTGGTGGACGCTACCCCGTGGCTGAAGCCTGCCATCACCATTCTTATCACCCTGCTGGTTGCAAAGCTGATTATGTCCCTCATCAACCGGGGACTGCGCAGGGCAAAAATCGAGGCCACTACCGAGCGCTATCTCCACTCGGTGTTTCGTATTCTGATCTACGGCATTGCGGTGCTGGTAATCGCCGGAACGCTGGGCATCAACGTCACATCCATTGTGGCCATGTTCTCTGTGGTGGGCGCCGCCTTCGCTCTGGCTGCGCAGGATACCCTTGCAAACTTCTTTGCCGGGATTCTCCTGCTGATGACCAAGCCCCTGAAGATGGGGGAGTATGTGGCGCTGGGCGGCTCCGGCGTGGAGGGAACGGTGCAGGAGGTGAGCCTGATGCACACCCGGCTGGTGACCCCGGATAACCGGATTGTCATTGTGCCCAACAGCTCCATCGTCTCCAACACCGTGACCAACAACACCAGAGGCGGCGTGCGCCGGGTGGATCTGAAATTCGCCATCAGCTACAATGCCGACATTGAGGAGACCAAGCTGGTGATTCTGCGCACCATGAACCTGAACGACATGGTGCTGGACGCCCCGGAGCCTCCCTTTGCCCGTGTCACCGCATTGGAGGACAGCTACGTCACCTACACTGCCCGGTTCTGGACGAAGGCGGACGACTACTGGAACGTGCAGTTCGATTTGCTGGAGTCCATCAAGAAGAATCTGGATGCGGCGGGCATTGAGATCTCCTACAACCACCTGAACGTACATCTGGACACCCTGCCCGCCCCGAAACAGTCCCGCTGACAGGGGACGGCAGCCCTTTTCCATACAAAAAAGCCTTCCGGACAGCAGTTCGGAAGGCTTTTCATTCTTGACAGCAAAAAGAAAAGAGTGCTATAATAGAATGCTAGTCTGGATACGACTCCATTCTATACCCCTCTTATCTGAAACTGATTTTAACACAGACCACTTCAGGATGCAAGAGCAGACGGGGAAAGAATTACAACGCAGCCGAGTGTGTCATGCTGACGCACGGACAGGAGAGCGGCGGCACAAGCTCCCATGCCGGGCGGGCTTTCCGCTTTCCATCTAAAGACAGGAGTGAACGCATCTATGGTCAAAGACGTAATGTACGGCAACACCCTGCGAAAGAGCTTTATTCGCAAGGATGAGATCACCCAGATGCCCAACCTGCTGGCCATTCAGAAGAAGAGCTATCAGTGGTTCTTCGATGTGGGCCTGCAGCAGGTGTTTAAGGACGTGGGCGTCATCACGGACTATGCCGGAAATCTGGAGCTGAGCTTTATCAACTACTCCATGCCCAAGCCCCCCAAGTACGACGTGGAGGAGTGCAAGGCACGGGACGCAACCTATTCCAAGCCCCTGCATGTGACGGTGCGCCTGCACAATAAGGAGACCGGGGAGATCAAGGAGCAGGAAATCTACATGGGAGACTTCCCCCTGATGACCCAGGGGGGCAGCTTTGTCATCAACGGCGCAGAGCGTGTCATTGTCTCCCAGATCGTCCGCTCCCCCGGCATGTACTATGGCCGGGAGGAGGACAAGGCGGGGAATGTGTTCTACACCTGCTCCGTCATCCCCTACCGGGGCGCATGGCTGGAATATGAGACGGATCTCAGCGACGTGTTCTATGTCCGTATCGACAAGAACCGGAAGCTCCCCATCACCTGCCTGCTCCGGGCGGTGGGTCTCAAGACCGATGCGGAGATTCTGGAGACCTTCGGCGAGGACACCCGCATTCTTGCCACGCTGGAGAAGGACACCTGCAAGACCTACGAGGATGCCATGCTGGAGATCTACCGCAGGCTGCGCCCCGGCGAGCCTCCCACGGTGGACTCCTGCGAGACCCTGATGGAGTCGCTGCTCTTTGACCCCCACCGCTATGACCTGTCCGAGGTGGGACGCTATAAGTTCAACAAGAAGATGGACATCGCCCGCCGCCTTGCGGGACAGAAGCTGGCGCAGCCTGTGGCAGACCCCTTCACCGGGGAGATTCTGGCAGAGCCGGGCAAGACCCTCAGCCGGGACGAGGCACAGATGCTGGCCGCACGGGGCGTGAACGAGGCGGTGATCGACGTGGAGGGCACTCCCGTCAAGGTCTTTGCCAACAACGTGGTGGATATGAAGCCCTTCGTGGACTTTGACCCGGAGGAGGTGGGCGTGACAGAGCGGGTGCGGGTGAACGTGCTGCGTGACCTGCTGGCGCAGTACTCCGGCGAGGAGCTGAAAAAGGCGGTGAAGGACAGCGTTGACCTGCTCATGCCCAAGCACATCACCGTGGACGACATTCTTGCCAGCGTGAACTACCTGAACTGCCTTGCCAACGGCGTGGGCACCAAGGACGATATTGACCATCTGGGCAACCGCCGCCTGCGCTGCGTGGGCGAGCTGCTGCAAAACCAGTTCCGCATCGGCTTTACCCGCATGGAGCGGGTCATCCGGGAGCGCATGACCATTCAGGATCAGGACATCGTCACCCCCCAGTCCCTGATTAACATCCGCCCCATCACCGCAGCCATCAAGGAGTTCTTTGGCTCCTCCCCTCTGAGCCAGTTTATGGATCAGACCAACCCGCTGGCAGAGCTGACCCACAAGCGGCGTATCTCCGCACTGGGCCCCGGCGGCCTGAGCCGGGAGCGCGCCTCCTTCGACGTGCGTGACGTTCACTACAGCCACTATGGCCGTATGTGCCCCATCGAGACGCCGGAAGGTCCCAACATCGGCCTGATCTCCTACCTCGCCTCTTATGCACGGGTGAACCGCTACGGCTTCATTGAAGCGCCCTACCGCAGGGTGGAAAAGGGCACCTGCCGGGTCACGGACGAGGTGGAGTATATGACCGCCGACGTGGAGGATCAGTATATCGTCGCCACCGCACAGGAGCCGCTGGATGAAAACGGCTGCCTGAAGAACAAGCGTGTCACCTGCCGCCACCAGAACGATATTATGGAAGTGGATCGGGAGATGGTGGACTATATCGACGTATCTCCCCAGATGATGGTCTCCGTGGCAACTGCCATGATTCCCTTCCTGGAAAACGACGACGCAAACCGTGCGCTGATGGGCGCAAACATGCAGCGTCAGGCCGTGCCCCTGCTGGTGACGGAGGCTCCCATTGTGGCCACCGGTCAGGAGTACAAGAACTGTCAGGACTCCGAGGTATGCGTGCTGGCGGAGGACGACGGCGTGGTGGAGAAGGTGGATGCCAACTTCATCACCGTGCGCTATGACACCCTTGGCGTGAAGACCTATAAGCTGATTAAATTCCTCCGCTCCAACCACACCACCTGCATCAACCAGCGCCCCATTGTCAACGCCGGACAGCGGGTGAGAAAGAACGAGACGCTGGCGGACGGCCCCTCCACGGACAACGGCGAGATCGCCCTTGGCCGGAATATCCTCATGGGCTTTATGACATGGGAGGGCTACAACTACGAGGACGCCGTGCTGCTCAGCGAGCGCATGGTGAAGGAGGATGTGTTCACCTCCATCCACATCGAGGAGCACGAGCTGGAAGCCCGTGAGACGAAGCTGGGCCCGGAGGAGATCACCCGTGACATCCCCAACGTGGGCGAGGATGCCCTGAAGGATCTGGACGAGCGGGGCATTATCCGTGTGGGCGCAGAGGTCACCACCGGAGACATTCTGGTGGGCAAGGTCACCCCCAAGGGCGAGACCGACCTCACCGCTGAGGAGCGGCTGCTGCGGGCAATCTTCGGCGAGAAGGCGAGAGAGGTGCGGGACACCTCCCTGAAGCTGCCCCACGGCGAGAGCGGCATTGTGGTGGACGTGAAGGTGTTCACCCGTGAGAACGGGGACGAGCTTGGCCCCGGCGTGAACCAGTGCGTCAGGGTTTATATCGCCCAGAAGCGTAAAATCTCCGTGGGCGACAAGATGGCAGGCCGCCACGGAAACAAGGGCGTTGTCTCCCGCATTCTGCCGGTTGAGGATATGCCCTTCCTGCCTGACGGCACCCCGCTGGATATTGTGCTCAACCCCTTGGGCGTGCCCTCCCGTATGAATATCGGTCAGGTGCTGGAGGTCCATCTGGGCTACGCTGCCAAGACGCTGGGCTGGAAGGTTGCCACCCCGGTGTTCAACGGCGCCAACGAACGGGACATTCAGGAGCTGCTGAAGCAGGCCGGGCTGAACGAAAACGGCAAGAGCTGGCTGTATGACGGGCGTACCGGACAGCGCTTCGATAACCCCGTCACCGTGGGCTATGTCTACTTCCTCAAGCTGCACCATCTGGTGGACGATAAGATTCATGCCCGCTCCACCGGCCCCTACTCTCTGGTCACCCAGCAGCCGCTGGGCGGCAAGGCGCAGTTCGGCGGCCAGCGCTTCGGCGAGATGGAGGTCTGGGCGCTGGAGGCCTACGGCGCAGCCTATACCCTGCAGGAGATCCTGACAGTGAAGAGCGACGACACCACCGGACGTGTGCGCACCTACGAGGCAATCGTCAAGGGCAAGAACATCCCCAGACCCGGCGTGCCGGAGTCCTTCCGGGTGCTGATGAAGGAGCTGCAGGCGCTTTGTCTGGACATCCGGGTGCTGGATAAGAACGGCGAGACCGTGGACATCCGGGACGACGAGGACGAGGGCGGCTTTATCCCCGGCAGAGGCAAGGACTACGAGGAGGACTACTACGCCAGCGACGAGCGGGAGCTGGCCGCCGCCGGATATACCACCGGAACCATGGACGAGGACGGCAATGTCAACGAGGATGCAGAGACCCCTGTCTTTGAAGAGGGGGAGCTGTTTGTGGAAGACAGTGCCGACGACTATAACGAGGACTAAGGAGGAGGACGAACGAATATGAGCTGCCCTGAATTTGACGCAATTAAAATCTCCGTCGCCTCCCCGGAACAGATTCGGGAATGGTCCTACGGCGAGGTGAAAAAGCCGGAGACCATCAACTACCGTACCCTCAAGCCTGAGCGGGACGGCCTCTACTGCGAGCGCATTTTCGGCCCAACCAAGGACTGGGAGTGCCACTGCGGCAAGTATAAGAAGATTCGCTACAAGGGGAAGATCTGCGAGCGCTGCGGCGTGGAGGTCACCCGTGCCAAGGTGCGCCGGGAGCGCATGGGTCACATTGAGCTGGCCGCCCCCGTGTCCCACATCTGGTACTTCAAGGGAATCCCCTCCCGCATGGGACTGATTCTGGACATCTCCCCCAGAGTGCTGGAAAAGGTGCTCTACTTTGTCAGCTATATCGTCACCGACCCCGGCTTCACCCCCCTGAGCCGCAACCAGATCCTCTCCGAGCGGGAGTACCGGGACATGCGGGAGAAGTATGAGGACGACTTCTCCGCCGGGATGGGCGCTGAGGCGGTGAAGAAGCTGCTGGAGGACATCGACCTGCAGGCGCTCTCTGACGAGCTCCATGAGCAGCTTCGCAACGCCTCCGGCCAGAAGAAGGCCAGAATCGTGAAGCGTCTGGAGGCCGTGGATGCCTTCCTCACCTCCGGTCAGCGGCCTGAGTGGATGATTATTGAGGCGCTGCCTGTGATTCCCCCTGATCTGCGCCCCCTGCTGCAGCTGGACGGCGGACGCTTCGCCACCAGTGACTTGAACGACCTGTACCGCCGGGTCATCAACCGCAACAACCGCCTGAAGCGGCTGATGCAGCTCAACGCCCCGGACATCATTGTCCGCAACGAGAAGCGTATGCTGCAGGAGGCGGTGGATGCCCTTATCGACAATGGCCGCCGCGGCCGTGCCGTCACCGGCGCAAACAACCGTGCCCTGAAGTCCCTGTCCGATATGCTCAAGGGCAAGCAGGGACGCTTCCGCCAGAACCTGCTGGGCAAGCGTGTGGACTACTCCGGACGAAGCGTTATCGTCGTCGGCCCTGAGCTGAAGATTTATCAGATGGGTCTGCCCAAGGAGATGGCTGTGGAGCTGTTCCGCCCCTTCATTATGAAGAAGCTGGTGCAGGACGGCGCTGCCAACAACATCAAGTCCGCCAAGAAGATGGTGGACAAGGGCAGGCCGGAGGTCTGGGATGCGCTGGAATTTGTCATTAAGGATCACCCGGTGATGATGAACCGTGCCCCCACGCTGCACAGACTGTCCATTCAGGCCTTTGAGCCGGTGCTGGTAGAGGGCAGAGCCATGAAGCTCCACCCGCTGGTCTGCACCCCCTTCAACGCCGACTTCGACGGCGACCAGATGGCAGTACACGTCCCCCTGTCCGCCGAGGCGCAGGCAGAGGCACGAATCCTCATGCTCTCCGCCAACAACCTGCTGCGGCCTCAGGACGGCGGCCCCGTCACCGTGCCCACCCAGGACATGGTGCTGGGCTCCTACTACCTGACCTACGAGAAGGAGGTTCGCAACGACCCTGCACGCACCTATGAGACGGCGCAGGATGCCGCCGACGCTCTGGAGCGGGGGGAGATCAGCGGCGAGGACACCATCTGGGTTCGGGAGCAGGACTCCAAGCGGTATCAGCCCTATATCCGCACCAACGGCTATCTGGCGCAGGATGCCGCCCGCACCGGGGAGAAGCCGGTGGAGACCTTCAAGGTGTTTTACAGCGACGACGAGGCGCTGCTGGCCTACGACGAGGCCATGCTCCGCCGCTCCAAGGAGCTGGTGCGCACCATTGATCTGGCAGCGCCCATCAATCAGGACGACATGGACCTCCACGAGCCCATTTTGGTGCGCCGTACCGGCGTGGTAAACGGCCAGCCGGTGGAGCGGATGATCCGTACCACGGTGGGACGGCTGATCTTCAACTCCAAGGTGCCTCAGGATCTGGGCATGGTGGACCGCACCAACCCGGACACGGCGCTGCTGCCGGAGGTGAATGAGGTCTGCGGCAAGAAGCTGCTGGGCAAGCTGATTAAGCAGGCCATTGCACAGCATGGCTTTGCCGTGGCAGCCACCATGCTGGACGACATCAAGGCGCAGGGCTACCACTATTCCACCGTGGGCTCCCTGACGGTCTCCATCTACGACATGACCATTCCGCCCGCCAAGTATGAGATGGTGGCAGAGACGGAGCAGAAGGTCATCAAAATCGAAAACCAGTACCGCAGAGGCTTCCTCACCAATGACGAGCGCTACCGCCTTGTGGTGCGGGAGTGGGAAAAGACCACCGGCGAGGTCTCTCAGGCACTGACGGATAACCTTGACCAATATAACCCCATCTTCATGATGGCGGACTCCGGCGCCCGTGGCTCTCAGGCTCAGATTCGTCAGCTTGCGGGAATGCGGGGACTGCTGGCCAACACCGCCGGACGTACCATCGAGATCCCCGTCAAGGCAAACTACCGTGAGGGACTTTCCGTTCTGGAATACTTCATCTCCTCCAGAGGCGCCCGTAAGGGACTGGCCGACACCGCCCTTCGTACCGCAGACTCCGGATACCTGACCCGCCGTCTGGTGGACGTGTCTCAGGAGGTCATTGTCCGTGAGGTGGACTGCCAGACCACCGACGGCATCAGCGTCTATGAGATTTCCGAGAACGGACAGGTGATCGAGACCTTCGGCGAGCGTGTCAATGGCCGCTATGCCTGCGAACCCATCACCGACCCCCAGACCGGGGAGGTGCTCTTCGACACGGACACCATTCTCAAGGAGTCCGACGCAAAGATTCTGGAAGCCCACGGCATCCATGACATCAAGGTGCGCAGTGTGCTGACCTGCCGTGCCCGCACCGGCGTGTGCTCCAAGTGCTACGGCCTGAACCTTGCCACCCAGGAGCCTGTGGGTATCGGCGAGGCAGTGGGCATCATCGCCGCCCAGTCCATCGGCGAGCCGGGCACGCAGCTTACCATGCGTACCTTCCATACCGGCGGCGTCGCCGGCGGCGATATTACCCAGGGTCTTCCCCGTGTGGAGGAGCTGTTCGAGGCACGCCGTCCCAAGAAGATGGCACAGCTTGCGGAGATCAGCGGCGAAGTCCGGGTGGGCAATGTCCACAAGGGTACGCTGGTCAGCGTAGACGTGGTAGGCGACGACGGGGACACCCGTTCCTATATGCTGCCCCATGCCCAGCTTCTGGTGAAGGACGGGGAGCGCATTGAAAAGGGCAGACAGATGGTGCCCGGCGCCCTCTATCCCCAGGACGTGCTGCGGATTCAGGGCATCCATGCGCTGCATGAGTATCTGGTGAAGGAAGTGCTCAAGCCCTACCGCTCTCAGGGCGTGGATATTCACGACAAGCACATCGAGGTTATTTGCCGCCAGATGATGCGCAAGGTGCGTGTGGAGGAGGCGGGAGACTCCAAGCTGCTCTCCGGCTCCACCATCAATGTGACCGCCTTTGAGGATGCCTGCAACGAGGTTCGTGCCAGAATCGAGGCAGGGGAGCGGCACGAGGACGGCAGCGAGCTGATTCTGCCCACCGCCACCCAGCTCCTGCTGGGCATCACCAAGGCCGCTCTGGCCACGGATTCCTTCCTCTCCGCCGCCTCCTTCCAGGAGACCACAAAGGTGCTCACTGAGGCCGCCATCAACGGCAAGGTGGATCAGCTGGAGGGTCTGAAGGAGAACGTCATCATCGGCAAGCTGATTCCTGCGGGAACCGGCTTGGAGGAGTTCCGGCAGGAGGACGAGTACGAGGAGGATGAGCCTGTGGCCGAGGAGGAGCAGGCACCTCAGAGCGCCGAGCCTGTGGATACCGAGTCCGCCTTTGACGAGACAGAGGAGGTTGTCCTGACGGAGGAGTACGTTCAGGAGGAGCCTGACGCAGAATCCACTGACACGGAGGAGTAATTCTCCCGCTGTGGTAAACAAAACCATAAAAAGAGAGTGCGTATTCTCGGCGTTCCATGCTGAGAATACGCACTTCTTTTTCACTCCCCCTTTGGAGGAGTTGTCTGCCCGGAGGACAGACGGAGAGGGAATGATACCATTCACCGCTAACGGGACAGCCCCTTTGCTAATAGAAAAAGCATTGAGGCAAAGCTATCTGCCCTTTCGCCCGCCCTTGTAGCTTGCGGGTTTGGCGGCGGCGGGACGGGGCTTGCGCTGGTGCTTGCTGTGCCGCCGGGGGCGGAGCACTGTGAGGCGGAGGATGAGGAAGAGAATCACCACGCCGGTTCCCGCCAGAGCTGCCCGGAACCATGTGCTGGAAATCAGCTTCTCCACGGCGTTTTTCCGATAGAGAAACTCCGAGCGCTCCACACTGTCCACCGCCACCAGATCCACAGAGCCGTAGGGGCGGTCCTGCAGATATACCGTCAGCGTGCCCAGCTTCTGCCCCTCCTCCACGGGAGCCTCCACGCTCTCCAGCTTTTCGATGGAGTTGGAGAAGGACTGCTCGGTCACGTCGTTGGGCAGAAGGGCAGAGAGGCTTTCGGCGGGGGCGATGAGTACGCTGTCCGCCCCCTTGCCCAGCGTCACCTTCACCTCCGCAAGGGGCGCACGGGAGTCCATAATGGAGTGGTAGGAAAAGTTGTCAAAGCCCCATTGCAGCAGGGCGGCAGATTCGGAGAACTGCTTGCGGTGGGTGCCCTCGGAGTCCACCACGGTCTCCGCACCCATGACCACGCTGAGCAGCGTCACGCCCTCCTGCTGTGCGGCGGAGAGCAGGCAGTACCCGGCGGCGTCCGTGGAGCCGGTCTTAATCCCGATGCAGCCGTCAAAGACGTAGCCGGAGTATTTCTTATGGGTGAGCAGGGCATTGGTGTTGTAATAGGTACGCTCCTTGGAGGTGAGGTTGGTGGGGGCGATGGTGATCTCATCCGTGGAGACGATTTTCCGGAAGGTCTTGTTCTCCATCGCCTTGCGGGCGATCAGGTACAGGTCATAGCAGGTGGTGTAGTGATCTGCATTGTGGATCCCGTGGGGGTTCACAAAATGGGTGTTCACACAGCCCAGCTCGGCGGCACGGCTGTTCATCAGCGTCACAAAGGAGGACACCTGCCCGCTGATGGCCTGCGCCAGAATGTTGGCCGCCTCGTTGGCGGAGGGCAGCAGCAGACAGTAGAGCAGCTCCTCCACCGACAGAATCTCACCGATCTGGATATTGGCGGTGGAGCCGTCGGCGGGAATGCCCAGCCATGTCTCCGTGCCGGCGGTGATGGGCTGGTCAAGGGTGAGGTCGCCCCGGTCTACCGCCTCCAGCACCAGCAGGGCGGTCATCACCTTGGTGATACTGGCAGGGAAGACCCGCTCCCGTGCGTTCTTTTCGTAGTAGATCAAATCATTCTCGCCGCTGATGTTCACCAGCAGCGCAGCCTTGGCATCTACCTCCTTCTCCTTCACCAGGGCGGAAACCCCGTCCAGATCCAGTGCCCCGCAGGGGCGGAGAAGAGACAGCAGCAGCGCCAGAAGCAGAAAGGAAGAGAGAAATCTGGTTTTCGTCATAGCAACTCCTGTGATTATGTCAACATTTTAGGTTCCACGACATTATAACAGAGCAGACGGAGCAAATCAACGGCAAACTGCCTCCTTTTTCCGCTGGCTGTCTGCGCTTTTTTGCCTGCCAAACGGGGATAAGAAAGCTGTCCCCCCCAAGGGGACAGCAAAAAAAGAAGCCCGGTCAGACCGGGCTTTCTTGATGCACTTCGACCGGGAATTACTCCTCGGAGATAGCGCCCATGGGGCAGTTGCCAGCGCAGGTGCCGCAGGAGATGCAGGAATCAGCGTCGATGACGTACTGGGTATCGCCCTCGGA
>CAJOOV010000017.1 GCA_905236265.1 uncultured Oscillospiraceae bacterium
CCCTGAAATAAGGCGGCTCGTCCCCACGGCTCTGGCAGCGCTCCCACCTGTTGGACAGATTGGCTGATTTCATTTTCCCCCTTCGGGCAGAGTAATGTCCGGAGGGGGATGATTGTTTGAAAGAGGAACGAACGAAGCACCCGTGGCTGCTGGCGGGAGCGCTGCTGCTGGTGTGTCTGCTGAGCCTGTCCGGACGGTGCGCCGGGACAGAGGAGGAGAGGATACCCTGTCTCGCCACGGGACAGACCCGGTGCCTGATTCCGGTGGGGCGGACGGTGGGCATCAAGCTCTTTGCCCACGGCGTGATGGTTGTGGGCGTGTCGGAGGGAGCGCAGGGAGAACAGCCGCCCGCCCGCCTGTGCGGACTGAAGCAGGGGGACATTATCACCTGCATCAACGGCAAGACGGTGAACAGCATCGAGGAGGTGGAGCAGGCCCTTGCCTGCACCGGGGGCACGCTGGACATTTCCGCCACACGGGACGGCAGGGAGCTGGAGCTGAGCCTTGAGGATGTCCCCTGCGACGCTCAGGGTGCCTGCAAGCTGGGGGCATGGGTGCGGGACTCCATGGCGGGCATTGGCACCGTCACCTTCTATGACCCGGAGAGCGGCACCTTTGCGGCGCTGGGGCACGGTATCAACGACGTGGACACCGGACTGCTCATGCCCCTGAGGGCCGGGTCAGTAATGCCCTCCAGCGTTTCCGGCGTGGTGAAGGGTCAGCGGGGCACGCCGGGAGAGCTTCACGGCAGCTTCGAGCTGGACAGAGATGTGGGCGTGCTGTGCGCCAACACGGCGTGGGGCATCTTCGGTACCGGCGAGGCGGACTATTTCACCGGGAAGGCCGTGGAGGTGGCGGCACGGGAGGAGCTGAAAACCGGAGCGGCCACGATTCTCGCCAATGTGGAAGGGGAGAGCGTGGGCGAATATCAGGTAGAGATCCTCCGGGTGTATCCCGCCGGGGGCAGGGAACGCCAGAGCCTGCTTCTCCGGGTCACTGACCCGAAGCTGCTGGAGGAAACCGGGGGCATTGTGCAGGGCATGAGCGGCTCTCCCATCCTGCAAAACGGGAAGCTGGTGGGGGCGGTGACCCACGTTCTGGTGAACGACCCCACACGGGGCTACGGCATCTGCATTGAGGACATGCTGGACGCTGCCGGATAAAGCCATGGGCAGCGGCTCCGAAGGGAGCCGCTGCCTTCCCCTGTACCGGGCACACTTGACCGTTTTCCGTTTTTCGGGTATCCTTACAGGGTCAGTACACAAAAAAGGAGCCGAAAAGATGAAGTTTTCCCAGTTCACCTATACCCGTCCTGACATGGATGAGGTTCAGAGACAGTACGAGCAGGCCATCTCAAAGCTGGCCGGGGCGCAGGAGTATGCCCAGGCGAGAGCCGCCTTTCTGGAAAAGGATGCCCTGAGCCGCCGGGTACAGACCCAGGCCACGCTTTGCAGCATCCGCCACTCCATCGACACCACAGACGCTTTCTACGATCAGGAGTCCGACTTCTGGAACGCAGCCCTTCCTGAGATTGAGGAGTGGGAGCAGGGCTGGACGAAGGCGCTGCTGGACTCCCCCTTCCGGGCTGAATTTGCCGCAGAGTACGGGGAGCTGATGTTCCTCAACGGAGAGATTGCCCTGAAGAGCTTTGCCCCGGAGATCATCCCGGAGATGAAGCAGGAGAACGAGCTGACCCTGCGCTATGAAAAGCTGCTGGCCTCGGCGCAGATTCCCTTTGAAGATGGGGTCTATACCCTCTCCCAGCTCACCCCCTTCAAGTCCGACCCGGAGGATGCCCGCCGCCTTGGGGCATGGCAGGCGGAGGGACGCTGGTACAGGGAGCATCAGCAGGAGCTGGACGAGATCTACGACGAGCTGGTGCATCTGAGAGACGGGATGGGAAAGAAGCTGGGCTATGAGAGCTACATCCCTCTGGGCTACTACCGCATGGGGAGAAACTGCTATACCCAGCAGGATGTAGAGCGCTTTCGCACTGCCGTGGTGGAGGATGTGGTGCCCCTTGCAGACGAGCTCTTCCGCCGTCAGGCGCAGCGGCTGGGGGTGGCATATCCCCTGAGCTTTGCGGATGCCGCATTGGAGTTCCGCTCCGGCAACCCCAAGCCCTCCGGCACAGCGGAGGAGATTCTTCAGGCGGGGGAGAGATTCTATAACGCCCTCTCCCCGGAGACCGGGGCGTTTTTCCGCATGATGCGGGAGAGAGAGCTGATGGACGTGCTGTCCACCAAGGGCAAGCAGAGCGGCGGCTACTGCACCCAGCTCTGGGATGAAAGGGTGCCCTTCATCTTTGCCAACTTCAATGGCACCCAGGGAGACGTGGAGGTGGTCACCCATGAGGCGGGACATGCCTTCGCCTTCTACATGAACCGGGACAGGGTGCCCTGCGAGTACGCATGGCCCACCATGGAGGCCTGCGAGGTACACTCCATGTCCATGGAGTTTTTCGCAGAGCAGTTTGCGCAGGATTTCTTCGGCGCAGATGCCCAGAAGTTCCGCTACAGCCACCTGTCCGGGGCGCTGACCTTCCTGCCCTACGGCACCATGGTAGACCATTTCCAGCACATCGTCTATGAGCATCCCGACTACACCCCCGCCCAGCGCCACGGGGAGTGGAAGCGGCTTCTGGGCATTTACATGCCGTGGCTGCGTCTGGACGGGGAGATACCCTTCTACGCCGACGGGGAGGGCTGGCAGCGGCAGCACCATATCTACTCCTCCCCCTTCTATTACATTGACTACTGCCTTGCCCAGACGGTGGCCCTTCAGTTCTGGGGACTGCTGCAGGAAAGCCCCGCTCAGGCATGGGAGCATTACATGGCCTATACCCGTCAGGGAGGCAGCCGCACCTTCACTCAGATGCTGGAGCAGGCGGGGCTGGAGAGCCCCTTCCGGGAGCACTGCCTGCATCAGGTCTGCACCCAGGCAAAGGCCTATCTGGAGCGCTTCGACTTATCCCAAATATCCTGATTGCTTTTGACCGGGCATTTCCAAATCTTATTATTGCAAAGGATAGGGAAACGTGATATACTGACATAGCGCATTTATTGTTTATTGCGTCACAGTGATAGAGACGAAAAGGGGCGCCCCTTTTCATCTGTGACTTATGTCACAGATGATTCATTCTGGATTCCCGAACCGGGCTGTGGGGGAGTATGTCGTTTTGGCAAGAAATCAATACGCAAAGGATTACCGGCTCATTGAGACGGTAGACGAGAGAGGGCATATCCACACCGATTACGAGTATATCGGTGTGCCCTATTCCTTCGTGCAGTCCCCGGAGCAGGTCAGGCGGGAGCTTCGGCTGCGGGGCGTTTTGTGCCTGCTTGGCTGGTGCTGGTTTCTGCTGGCCATGCTGCCCAACTCTCAGGCCATGCGTACATGGTACGTCTCCCTCCCCTTTGTCTTTACGGCGCTCCCCCTCTGGCAGGGGAGCAGCGCCACGCTTTCCCTGCTCAGAGCGCCCCAGCCCATGGAGCGCCGCTTTGCGGACAGGCTGGAAAACCGGTTTCCCCCTGCGGCGCTGGCGATGATGCTGCTGCCCGGCGGGGCGACGGTGCTGGAGCTGGTGAGTTGGGCGGCGGGACGGAACCGCAGTGCCCCGGACGGGGCATTTGCCCTCTGTGCGGTGCTGTGCGCCGTGTGCGGTGCCTGCTGCTTTGCCCGGCGGGGCAGGCTCACCCTTCGCAGGGGGGCATAATCCATGTTATTAGCCGCAGTCTGCGGTTAGTAAAAAATATAAGGAGGAAACACATATGAGTAAGCTCAGAAAGCTGCTGGCGCTGGTTCTGGCGCTGGCCATGGTTCTGGCGCTGGCCGCATGCGGCGGCGGCAGTTCCGACGCTCCTGCACAGCAGACGCAGGACGAACAGCAGACGGAGGACACCGCCGAGGCTCCCGCTGAGGACGGGGCGCCGGCGCAGAGTGCCGACGGGGAGCGTGCCAATCTGGTCTACGCCACCTCTACCTTCGGCCAGAAGTTCTCTCCCTTCTTCTCCACCACTGCCTATGATACCGAGATGGTAGAGCTGGTCACCGGCTACCTGCTGCAGAGTGACCGCGGCGGCGCTGTGGTCGAGAAGGGCATCGAGGGCGAGACCCGCAACTACAACGGCACGGATTACACCTACACCGGCATGGGCGACGTGGAGGTCGTTCAGAACGATGACGGCAGCGTGGACTACAACCTGACCATGCGGGACGACATCAAGTTCTCCGACGGAGAGCCTGCCACCATCGACGACGTAATCTTCTCCATCTATGTGGAGTGCGACCCCACCTATGACGGCTCCTCCACCATCTATGCCCTGCCCATCGAGGGTATGGAAGCCTATCGGGGCGGCATGGACTCCAGAGGCAATGTGATCTTTGCAGCCGGCCCTGACGGCTACAATGCCACCGATGCCTACACCGAGGAGCAGTACAACACATTCTGGGACTTCTATAACAACCAGTCCGGCGCTGCCTTCGCTCAGGAGATCGTGGACTACTGCATCGCCAACGGCTACAACGCAGCGGGCGACTCCGTGGCCGCCTGCGCCGCCAACTGGGGCTATGAGGGTCTGGCTGAGGATGCCACCACTCAGGACTTCTGGGAGGCCATCGTGGCCGCCTATCCCACTGTGGAGGAGGCTGAGGAGACGGAGACTGCTGGCTCCAACCGCCTGCAGCTCACCATTGCCGCTCTGGGCGCTGACTACGAGGTGGGCGTGTCCACCGGCGAGAGCGCTGCCAACATCTCCGGCATCAAGAAGACCGGCGATTACACCATGACCGTGCATATGACCCAGTTCAATGCCAAGGCCATCTATGACATGGGCTTCCCCATCGCCCCCCTGCACTACTACGGCGACAAGGCTGCCTATGACTACGACAACAACCAGTTCGGCTTCACCAAGGGCGACCTGTCCGGCGTGAAGAGCAAGAACACCCAGCCTCTGGGCTGCGGCCCCTATGTGTTCGAGGGCTATGCCAACGGCGTGGTCACCCTCTCCGCCAACCCCACCTACTTCGAGGGTGAGCCCGCTGTAAAGACCATTCTGATGCAGGAGAGCGTGGATTCCGACTATGTACCCGGCCTGATTCAGGGCGGCTTCGACATTGCCCTGCCCTCCATCAATGACGAGACCGTGAAGGCCATTCAGGACGCCAACGGCGGCGAGCTGGTGGGCGACACCATCACCACCTACCTCATCGACTACCGCGGCTATGGCTATCTGGGTATCAACGCCGATCTGGTGAATGTGGGCGGCGACCCCGGCTCCGATGCCTCCAAGGCGCTGCGCAAGGGCTTTATGACCCTGTTCAGTGTCTATCGCGATACCGTCATCAACTCCTACTACGGCGACCGGGCCGCTGTCATCCAGTACCCCATCTCCAACACCTCCTGGGCGGCTCCCCAGCCTGCCGACGAGGGCTATCAGACCGCCTACTCCGTGGATGTGGAGGGCAACCAGATCTATGACCCCTCCATGAACGAGGAGCAGCGCTATGAGGCAGCCAAGGCTGCCGCCATCGGCTACTTCAAGGCCGCAGGCTTCACCTATGACGAGGCCGCCGGCAAGTTCACCGACGTGACCGACACCTATGAGGTCATGATCCCCGGTCAGGGCCAGCAGGATCACCCCGCCTACGGCGTGGCAGTGGCCGCCTCCGATGTTCTGGACTCTCTGGGCATCAAGCTGCAGGTGAACGACGTGGGCACCAGCGTGTGGAACAACGCTCTGGAATCCAACACCGCCATGATGTGGGCTGCCGCATGGCAGGCAACGCCTGACCCGGATATGACCCAGGTTTACTCCAGCGAGAACGCCCACGGCAAGGGCACCAACTCCAACCACTACAGCGTGGACGACGCCGATCTGGATCAGCTCATCAAGGACGGCCTGACCAGCGCCGATCTGGAATACCGCAAGAGCGTGTACAAAAACGCTATGGAGATCATCATGGACTGGGGCGTGGAGCTGCCTCTGTACCAGCGCAAGGACTGCACAGTGGTCTCCACCCAGCGGGTGAACGTGGACACCATGCCCAAGGATATGACTCCTTACTGGGGCTGGAAGGCAGAGATTGCCAAGCTGGCGCTCCAGTAATTGCCTCCTGCTCCTGATTCACTCTCCGAAGTGATCACATCCCGGCACGGAAGGGGGGAAGCCCCCTTCCGTGTCGTGGCTTGTCTCACATAGGATCTTTGAAGGGCATCGGACTCGACGCCTTTCAAAGGCTCTATGTGAGGCTGTCCAATCCAGTCATCGGAGCCGGTTCCCCTGCGCCTGCGGTACGGTTCAAAGCATTCCAAAGAGAAAAGGTTGTGATCTGTTATGGCAAAATATACAGCAAAGCGTTTGCTGTACAGCGTGATTATCCTGTTTTTCGTCATGTTTATCATCTATGTGCTGATGTACAACATGCCCTCCGGCTATGTAGAGACAAAGGCCCGTGAGCTGGCCTCCCGTCCCGGTGCCACGAAGAGCTATGCCGAGTGGCTGGCCGATCTGAACGCCCAGTACGGCATGGATAAGGGCGTTGTTCAGGGCTATCTGGTCTGGCGGTCCAATGCGGTGCGTGGAAACTGGGGCGACAGCTGGGCGTGGACAGTGCCCGTCACCGAGGAGTTCCACAATACCGTCTGGTTCAGCTTTATCCTCGGCTTTGTCTCCTTCGTATTTGAAATCATCATCGCCATCCCTCTGGGCATTACGGCGGCAAAGAACCAATACAGCTTTACCGACTACTTTACCACGGTGGTGTCCATGATCTGTATCTCCATGCCCACCTTCTTTGTGGCCACCGTGCTGAAATACGTCTTCTCCGTGAAGCTGGGCTGGTTCGACCTGAGCGGTATGCAGGGACGTGACTACATGTACCTGTCCGATTTCGGCAAGTTTTTGGATGTGGCGAAGCACTTTGTCCTGCCCTCCATCACCATTATCATTATCAGCATCGGCGGTCTCATGCGCTACACCCGTACCAACATGCTGGAGGTGCTCAATGCGGACTACATCCGTACCGCCCGTGCAAAGGGCGTGCCGGAGAAGAAGGTCATCAACTACCATGCCTTCCGCAACACCCTCATTCCGCTGGTCACCACTCTGGGCGGCAGCCTTCCCGGACTGTTCTCCGGCGCGCTGATTACGGAGACGCTGTTCTCTATCCGGGGCATCGGCTATGCCTCCTATACCTCTATGACGCAGGCGGATATTCCCTTCATTATGTTCTATCTCGCCTTTATCTCCATTCTGACCCTGTTGGGCAACCTGATCTCCGATCTGCTCTATGCGGCGGTTGACCCACGGGTGCGGCTGAGCTAAGGAGGTGCGGTATGGGTTCCTATAATCTGAATGAGGTTCTGAAGGAGCAGGAAAAGCGCAAGCGTGCCCAAGGCGGCGGCAGCGCCTCTCAGGAGGAGGCAATGAAGCTGGACGACGTGGCCCGTGTGAAGGTGCTCTCTCCCGGACGGAAGGTGTTCAAGCGCTTTATCCGCAACCGTCTGGCTGTGTTCGGCTCTGTGACATTGATTCTGCTGTTTGTCTTCTCCTTCTTCGGGCCGCTGGTCTATCCCTATGGACAGAAGCAGATTTTCTACAAGTACGACGTGCAGAATGTAAACTACGCCCTTGCCAAGCGGAACACCGCCTTCAACGGCTATCTGCTGGACGCTCAGGCGGAGATTGAGCGGGATGTGGCCAACGCCATGAACAGCAACATCAAAAAGATGCTCACCGACGGGGAGAGCGTGATGATGGTGCTGGGGGAGAAGAGCGGCTATGCCATTACCAAGCTGACGGACGACGTTTTTCTGGTCAGTCTGGGGGATATGTCCCGCATCTGCTCCGCAGGCTCCGGCGAGGTGCAGATCGGCACCTATGACGCCATCAAAAAGGCCATCACCTTCTCCGGCGCCCCCGTGGAGGGGCTGGCCGAGGCTGTGGGCACCGTCAAGGGTGCCAGTGCCGAGGTGACGCTGGACGGCGTGACCTACAGCTTCCAGCGGGGCGCTGCCAAGAGCTACAACGTCTTTGCAAGGCTGGAGGGCATCCACTACTACGGCGAGGCCATGGACGAGGGATTTGAGACGGCGCTGAATCAGGCGATTGCCGCAGGCAGCACCAGCTTCACCTACGGCGGCACCACCTATCAGCTTGTGGCGCAGAACAGCACCAGCTTCGAGGTCTATTCCATGAGCGGCGAGGCCAGAGATGTGGCGCTGTACACCTGCCTGACGCTGGACACCCATGAGGTGGGCGCTGCGGTCTCTGACGAGCTGAAGGCAAAAGCCCTCTACGCCGCCGCCCTGAACAGCAACGGCAGCTTCACCGCCGACGGCGAGAGCTATACGATTCGCAATCAGGAGGGCGTTTGGGTCATCTATAACGCCGCCGGGGAGGAATACGCCGAGTTCAGCCACTACTCCATCCGCCGCTATACCGGTGCGGATACCATGGAGTACGGCCTGAAGCAGGCGCTGGCGGAAACCATCGAGGAGATGAACACTGCCGGACAGAAGAGCGGCACGCTGACCTATAACCTGCCCCAGCAGGGCGAGAGCGGCGAGTATGTCTACGACGCAGACGGCGCTCTGATGTACACCGAGACGGAGATGAAGATTACCCAGCGGGACACCGGCGAGTATGTGGTGAACTGCGATCAGGTGAACTACATCATTGATATGTTCGCCGCCCCCTCCGCAAAGCACATCCTGGGCACCGACGGCGACGGCTTTGACGTTATGAGCCGTATCATGTACGGCGGGCGCATCTCCCTGATGGTGGGCTTTGTGGTCATCTTTATCGAGACCTTCCTGGGCGTAATCATGGGCGGTCTGGCCGGCTACTACGGCGGCTGGGTGGATAACCTGATTATGCGTCTGGTGGATATTTTCTACTGCCTGCCCTCCATGCCCATTATGATTATTCTGGGTGCGATGATGGATGCCATGCGTATGGATACCTATCTCCGCCTGATTATTATGATGGCCGCACTGGGCATTATGGGCTGGGCCGGTGTGGCACGTCTGGTGCGGGGTCAGATTCTGTCTCTGCGTGAGCAGGAGTTCATGATTGCCACGGAGGCCACCGGCATCAAGGTGCGTGACCGTATCTTCCATCACTTGGTTCCCAATGTCATGCCCCAGCTCATCGTCACTGCGACCATGGGCATCGGCGGCGTCATCCTCACGGAGTCCACCCTGTCCTTCCTTGGTCTGGGCGTGAAGCACCCGCTGGCCACCTGGGGCACCATCATCAACTCCGTGTCTTCTGCATCCGCTATGGCGCACTATGTGTTCATCTGGCTGCCCGTGGGTCTGCTGATCTGCCTGACCGTGATCGCATTCAACTTTGTGGGCGACGGTCTCCGGGATGCCTATGACCCGAAGTCCAAGCGGTAAGGAGGTAATTGAACATGGCTGAGAGCAACAAAAAGAATTCCTCCTATATTTCCGGCAAGGAGTCCCGGCGGATTACCAGATTTAACCGTCAGGTGACGAGAAAGCTGGAAAAGGAGCGGGCGAACGCCAATAAAGACCCGAACCTGTACACCAC
>CAJOOV010000018.1 GCA_905236265.1 uncultured Oscillospiraceae bacterium
CCATGTGGACAAGCTGGAGGAGAGCATTCCCCAGAAGCTGCGGGTGAAGAAAACCACATCCGGCAGCGAACTGTATGCGGAATTGTCCTGAAACAGCTTGCAATCAGAATGCGCCTCAGGGGATATGCTCCCCGCAGCTTCGCAGGGGCGTCCCTGCACGGAACAGAGAGGAGATTATGATGAACAGATTATTCCATCAAAGACCCGACGGGTATCAGCAGACCATTCAGAAAGGTCTTAACGCCCTGCGCTCCTTCGGCTCCGCCCCGTCCTTCGGCACCGGAAACCGGGAGGCGCAGCTGCAGCGGCTGAAAACGGAGCTGGAAACAGCGGATGCCATTGTCATCGGGGCAGGCGCCGGGCTGTCCACCGCCGCCGGACTGACCTACAGCGGCGAGCGGTTTGAACGCTGTTTCTTCGATTTCAAAGAGCACTTCGGCATCACGGATCTGTATTCCGGGGGCTTCTATCCCTTCCCGGATGAGGAGACCCGCTGGGCTTGGTGGGCAAGGCATATCTATTTCAACCGCTATATTGACCCGCCGAGACCGGTGTACCGGGACTTGCTGAAGCTGGTGCAGGGGAAGAATTACTTTGTCATCACCACCAATGTGGACCATCAGTTCCAGAGGGCGGGATTTGACAAAAGCCGCCTGTTTTACACACAGGGGGACTATGGCCTCTTCCAGAGCGTCCACGGCAGGGACAAAAAGACCTATGACAATGAGGCATGGGTGCGCAAGGCCATGGCGGCGCAGCGCTTTCTCCCGGACGAAAACGGCGTGTTTCATGTGCCGAAGGATAGACAGATCTCCATGCGCCTGCCCGGCGGGCTGATTCCCCGCACGCCAAAGGGCGAGGCGGTCACAATGAACCTGCGCTCAGACGACTCCTTTGTGGAAGACGAGGGCTGGCATACCGCCTCAGCCAATTATGCTGCGTTTCTTGCAGGAAACGCCGGAAAGCATGTGCTCTATCTGGAGATCGGCGTGGGAGCCAACACCCCGGTCATTATCAAGTATCCCTTCTGGGCAATGACACTGGAAAACGAAAGGGCAGTCTATGCCTGCCTGAATTACGAGGAATCCTTCTGTCCAAAGCAGATCGAAAAGCAATCCATCTGTTTGGACGGAGATGCCGGGGAGTTGGTCAAAGCGCTGGTACAGCGGCTCAGACTGTAGGCAACGGACTGTCTCACAAAAACAGGGAAGCCCCAAATAGCATATGAAATAATGACAGCCGGCTCCGGTCAGGAGTCGGCTGTCGGCGTTCAGGTGGCAGTGTGAGAAAAAAGAAACCGCTGTCCCGTCCGCAACACAGAGGTTTATCACCTGAAAAACTGCGCAAGCGTTTGTACCGGCAGGCAGATGAGCAGGCCTGCGGGGAGAACGTCACTGTTCTCTGCCAGCTCATTTGCCGTGCGCCAGCAGCTTTTTGATACAGGCGCAGGTCAGCTCATACACGGACAGATAGACGTATCCCACATCCGCCCGCACCATGGCCTCCCGCTGCTTTTCCGTCACGAAGGCATAGGGATAGATGCCGTAGATAAATGGGAAAAAGCTGTAAAGAAAGCCCTGTTTTTCCTCATCACTCATCCACGGGCAGAACCTGTCCAGACAGCGCCGAACCGCCTTGAGCGTATTCCCATACGCCACCTTGAAGGTGACCAGACACTCCAGACGGCTGTTCTCCTCCAAATCGAAATGGTTCATGGACAGGATTTTCAGCATCAGCGGACGATGCTCCACGGACACAGCCAGCGCATGGGCGAACGCCTCTGCGCTCATGGATTCGTTTTCTGACCGCAAAAGGTCAAGCTCCTGCACCCACAGCTCATATTCCCGCTGCAGCAGGGCCAGAAAAATCTCTTCCTTGGTGTGAAAATAGTTGTAGATGGAGGGGCGGCTGAAGGTGGTGGCGACGCTGATCTCCCCCATGGTGATCTCTTTAAAGCTCATCGTCTGATAGAGCTGTTCGCAGGCGCTGATAATCTCGTCCCTTCGTGCTGCGGTGCGCTGTGGAGAACTTCTCGGCATGGTATTTCCTCCCAAATCGGTCAAAGTGAAGCATTTCCTGTCCAGTATACCAAGTTTCTGACATTACGTCAATGTAAAACAGCCCGCCGCAGCCGCTTCGGAGGGTTTTCTTCCCCTTCGGTGTTGAAAATACTGGAAAAATGGACGAATCGGTGGTATTATGATTTCCACAAAACCGCCCAGAGCGGACGGCGGCAGAAAGCAGGTGTTTCCATGTCCATTACGTTCGAGGAGATTATGAACTATCATCCCGGCAACCGGAATGTATACGACGAAATCAAAACGAATATCGCTCAGCTTCTCCCCTTCGTGGGGGCGGGGCTGACGGCACCCTTCTACAAGGGCTGGACAGATGCGCTGGGGGAGCTGGGCAAGAACATAGCCTCAGAGGAATTACGTCAGGAGCTGGATGAACTGCTGAAAGCAGGAAAGCTGTTGGACGCCGCCCAGTATTTGCAGGACAAGCGGGGGAAAAACAACCTCCGTCAGGACATGATACACTATTTCTCCGCCTCAAAGCTGCAGGACAATTGGGAGCAGGTCAGGCGGGCTGCGCTCTACCTGCTGCCGCCCCTCTTTCCCTGCCCGGTGCTGACCACCAACTTTGACGAGGGAATTGAGCTGGTCTATGGCGACTGGAAGATTGCGCCCTTCCCTCCCCTTGACCCGTGGAGCCCCTATCTGCGCAATGGGGCGAAGGATATGCGAAACACCCCCTGCGTCTTCAAGCTCCACGGCACGGTCAACGGAGCCTTACTGGACTTTGACCGTTTGGTGTTTACCGCCCAACAGTACGACCTCCACTATGGCAGGGACAGCGAGACAAGAAAAGCGCTTGCCGCCTTTATGAGCGGGCGCAGTCTGCTCTTTCTGGGCTGCAGCCTGCAACAGGACAGGACAATGGAGGTGCTGAGGGAGACAACAGAACCCGGACATACCCACTTCGCCATTGTCAACTGCAAGCGGGGGGAACGGGACGAGAGAGCCGCAGCGCTGGACAACCAAAACATCCGGGTCATCCTCTACCCGGACGGACAGTTTGAGGCGGTGCGGGTGATTCTGGAAAAGCTGTTGG
This sequence comes from uncultured Oscillospiraceae bacterium, assembly GCA_905236265.1. Classification (GTDB taxonomy): domain Bacteria; phylum Bacillota; class Clostridia; order Oscillospirales; family Oscillospiraceae; genus Onthomonas. Next base: position 3,115 of record CAJOOV010000018.1, read on the forward strand.
AGGAGCTGCACCCGGAGGCGTTTCAGAAGCTGTCCTATCATGCCTCTGACCTCACGTCCTCCGTTCCCTCCAATCCCTATGTCTACTGGGAGAAAATGACCCCTCTGCTGGGGCGGAAGAAGGAACTGGAAAAGCTGCAAGCATTTGTCACCGGGAGGACTGACCCCTTCCGCTGGTGGGCCATCACCGGGGCAGGCGGCAGCGGCAAGAGCCGTCTGGCGCTGGAGCTGCGGGAGTGGACGGCAAAGCAGC
>CAJOOV010000019.1 GCA_905236265.1 uncultured Oscillospiraceae bacterium
GCTTTTGAAGTAGTCCGGCACGCTGTCCGGCTCGGAGAGCAGGAACTCCATCAGCCTTGCCCGGTCTTCCGTGGGGTAGGTGGTGGAATAGGGGTCAACGAAATACACGCTGTCCACATCCCCCTCATAGTAGGCGTCCCCCCAGGCGGTATACTCCGTGCTGCCTGCCCACTCATAGCTCTCCCCCTCCGGGTTCACATAGGCGGAATAATAGGTAAAGCCTGTGGGGTTCAGAGCAGCCCATCTGGCCTCGTTGAGCACATCCCCCTCCCACAGCCAGTGGTCCAGCACATGGGTCAGCTCATGCACCACGTCCTGACGGCGCACTGCCCCGGTGATGTCGAAGGCCAGCAGCTCCACCCCGTCCACCAGACAGGTGAGCCCGCCGGGGCTGTCAATGCTGGCGGAGGGATCCAGCGGGGTCATGCGCCCGCACAGGAAGAAGCTGAAGCCCCGGATGCTGTCCCCGCCCAGCTGGCGGAAGTAGTCCTCCGGGTAGAGGGCAAAGGTCTCCTCCAGTGTGTTGAGCACATCGTCTGCGGCGCTCAAATCCGTACAGGGGGAGAGGGTGTAGTCCGGGAAGGGGGCATCCACGTCCTCTCCGTAGTGGATGGAAATGCCGTAGGTCTGCTCCAGCGCCTGCACCCGCACTGCCAGCTTTTCGGAGGTGACAGGTTCCGGGGGCGTGTATTCCCGCAGGGGGATATATCGCACCGGGTCTGCCTGCACGCCGCTGTAATCCCACAGCAGCAGCCAGTTTCGATCTTCGAAGTGATCGGCAGTGACCAGCCTCCGCCCCCAGAAGGACTGCACCCCGCTGTCATCCAGCCACCAGTCACGCCCGTCCACCGCTATCCCCTCCGGGGCAAGGGCTTTGAGGTCAAACACGGCGGTGACGATGCTCCCGGCATCCTGAGCGGTGAGGGTATAGCGCTCCATAGCCTCGTCCGGGACGGCCTCATGGAGCACGCCGCCCTGCAGCCTGCGCTGTGCCTCCTGATGCTCATCGTTCCAGTAGATGCCTGTGATTTCCCCCGTGTCCAGAGACACGGTGAGGCACACATCGTCCTCCCTGCCGCAGCATGCGGTGATGATGGCCCCGGTGCCGTCGGCGGTGATGCCCCCCAGATTGCAGTAGAAATAATCCCCCGGAATCTGGAACACGCTCCTCGCCGCCTCCCCGGAGAGGGGGGAGGCAATCACCATGTCGTTGGCCGTATCCATCCAGATACAGTCCGAAGGGGTGAAGTAGACGTTCCATGTGGCAATGGTCATCCCCTCCGGTGCCTGCAGGCGGGACAGGGAGCCCTCCTCTCCCACCACATAGACTGCCTCCTCCGTAAAGGCGCTCTGACTCACCGCAAGGGGCTGGGTGGAGAGCAGGGCAGTGCTCACCCAGTCCACCCCCTCCTGAATGGGGATGGTGCAGAGCAGCTCCTCCTGCCCGGTGCCCAGATCCAGACAGTGCAGGTGCTCCCCCCGCTCCCCGGCGAGGAAGTAGAGCCTGTTATCCCCGCTGAGCTGCGCATCGGTGATGTCATACGCCTCCAGCTGGGGCAGGGCGGTGAGGTCATAAAAGCCCTCTGCGCCGGGTACGGCGATGGACTGCAGATCCACCCCCTCCGCCTCTGCCTGCGCCGCCTCCGGCGCAGCGGTCTCCGGCGGCATATCCCCTGCGGGGAGAGATGCTGCGCCGCAGCCGGAGAGCAGCGCCAGCAGCAGCGCCAGCGCCAACAGCCGTTTCATGAATGGCTCCCCCTTTCTGACAAAAAAAGCCGCCCAAAGGCGGCTTTTGGCTTACAGCCCCAGTCCCGGCAGGTTCAATCCGCCTGTGAGCTTGCTGATGCCGCTGTTGGCATCCTCCTCTGCCAGCCGGAGCGCCTCGTTTACCGCCAGCAGCACCAGATCCTCCAGCATACCGGGATCCTCCGGATCCATGGCCTCCGGCTTAATGGTGAGGCGGGTGAGCTGCTTCTTGCCGGAGACCACTGCCTCCACCATGCCGCCGCCTGCCTTGCCGGAGTAGGTTTTCTGTTCCAGATCGGCCTGCATCTTTTCCAGATCAGCCTGCATCTTCTGCGCCTGACGGATCATGTTCATATTCATGCCGCCGCCCATGCCCCGCATATTGCGGCTGTTAAATCCCTTTGCCATTTCCATTACCTCCTGTTGCGATCCGTGACGGGGCGGAAAAGCGCCCCGCCCTCCATACCTTTTATCAATTGTTTTAGCCCCGGTATCACTCCTGCACCGTGCCGCCCAGCGCC
>CAJOOV010000020.1 GCA_905236265.1 uncultured Oscillospiraceae bacterium
GGACTGCTGCAACGGGATACTTCCCTGCAACAGTCCTTTGCTCCTGCACCAGAAGGAATTCGAATCCCCGGCCTTCCGCTTAGGAGGCGGACGCTCTATCCTGCTGAGCTACTGGTGCAAACATACAAGAGGGATTATAACACGCAGGGCGAACAATTGCAACTGTTATTTCCTGCGGTGAAAACGGCAAAAGAGCGGGGGCAAAAGGCCGGTCAGTTACCGAAAGTGCCGATTTTACCGGAAATATACGAAATAAGTGTTGCCATTTTCCTTATCTGGGATATAATAGATAATCGTGAAAATACGATTTGTCAATATACAAAGGAGGAGCCTCCATGCAGCAGACCAAGCTGAGAAATGTAGCCATCATTGCCCACGTTGACCACGGCAAGACCACGCTGGTGGATGCCATGCTTCAGCAGAGCGGCATTTACCGGGAGAATCAGGAAGTAGTGGAGCGGGTGATGGACTCCGGCGATTTGGAGCGGGAGCGGGGTATCACCATTCTGGCAAAAAACACCGCCATCACCTACGGCGACACCAAAATCAATATTGTTGACACGCCGGGACACGCCGACTTCGGCGGCGAGGTGGAGCGTGTGCTGAAGATGGTCAACGGCGTGATTCTGCTGGTGGATGCCGCCGAGGGTCCCATGCCCCAGACACGCTTCGTCCTCTCCCGCGCCCTGGATCTGGGCCACCGGGTCATTGTGGTCATCAACAAGATCGACCGGCCCGACCAGCGCATCCACGAGGTGATTGACGAAGTGCTGGAGCTGCTGATGGATCTGGATGCCACGGACGACCAGCTGGACTCCCCCATGCTCTTCTGCTCCGCCCGCTCCGGCACCGCCTCCTATTCCCCCGAGGCGCCCGGCACGGACCTCAAACCCCTGTTTGAGACGATTCTGGAGTACATTCCCGCCCCGGAGGTGGAGCTGGACGCCCCCTTCCAGATGCTGGTCTCCTCCATCGACTACAACGAGTTTGTGGGCAGAATCGCCATCGGACGCATTGAGCGGGGCTGCATCCACCAGAATGACGAGATCGTGGTGTGCAACTACCATGACCCGGACTCCGTGAGCAAAAAGGTGAAGGCCACCGCCCTGTTTGAGTTCAACGGGCTGTCCCGTGTGCCCACCCAGTACGCAGAGGCGGGCAATATCATTGCCCTGTCCGGCATTGGCGACATCACCATCGGGGACACCATCTGCGCCCCCTCCGCTGTGGAGCCGCTGAGCTTTGTGAAAATTTCCGCCCCCACCATGGAGATGACCTTCTCCGTCAACGATTCCCCCTATGCCGGGCAGGACGGCAAGTTCGTCACCTCCCGCCAGATTCGTGACCGCCTCTTCCGGGAGACTCTGAAGGATGTTTCCCTGCGGGTCAGCGAGGTGGAGGACGCCACGGACGCCTTCAACGTGGCAGGCCGGGGCGAGATGCACCTGTCCATCCTCATCGAGACGATGCGCCGTGAGGGCTATGAGTTTCAGGTCTCCCCTCCCCGTGTGCTGTACCGGGAGATTGACGGGGTGAAGTGCGAGCCCATTGAGCGTCTGGTGCTGGACGTACCCTCCGACTTTGTGGGCAGCGTCATTGAGGCGCTGGGCACCCGGAAGGGGGAGATGGTGGACATGACCCCTGTGGGCAACCGGATGAAGGTGGAATTCCTGATTCCCTCCCGTGGTCTGTTCGGCTACCGGAACGACTTTTTGACCGCCACCAAGGGCGAGGGCATTATGACCTCCGTGTTTGACTGCTACGCCCCCTTCAAGGGCGAGGTGCAGCGGCGCAACACCGGCTCCCTCATCGCTTACGAGACCGGAGAGGCGGTGCCCTACGGGCTGTTTAACGCTCAGGAGCGGGGTGCGCTGTTCATCGGCGCAGGCACGCCGGTCTATGAGGGCATGGTGGTAGGTGTCTCTCCCAAGCTGGAGGACATCACCGTGAACGTGTGCAAGCGCAAGCAGCTCACCAATATGCGTGCCGCCGGCTCTGACGAGGCGCTCCGTCTGGTGCCCTTCCGTCAGATGAGTCTGGAGCAGTGTCTGGAGTTTCTGGCTGACGACGAGCTGCTGGAGGTCACCCCCCACAACCTCCGCCTGCGCAAGCGTATCCTCAACCACGAGCTGCGCATGAAGGCGCTGAAGGGACATAAGAAATAATCACATAATGAGGCGTTCACAGTCCTGCGAGCGCCTCATTTCCTTTTCAGTTTCATTCATGTACTTGATAAAACTATTCTTCTATGATATAATCCGTGGCGTGAGGATGCGGGCTGCATCCGGTGATGCACACAAAAACACCCAAATGCAGGGAGGAATTGTTATGAGATATGAGATCAAGGGCGGCAACTTCCCCGTCGCTGTGTGCGACATGGAGGCCGGAGAGAGCATTGTCTGTCAGGCGGGAGGCATGGCATGGATTCGGGGAGACATCCGCATGGAGACCAAAGGCGGCGGCATTGGCAAGATGTTCGGGCGTGCCTTCTCCGGGGAGTCCATGTTCCAGAACCGTTATTCCGCCCGCAGCAGGGGACAGATTGCCTTTGCCGCCAGCTCTCCCGGAGAGATTCGTGCAGTACAGATTGCGCCGGGGCGTTCCGTCATCGCCCAGAAGGGCAGCTTTCTCGCCTCTGACGAGGGAGTAGAGCTGTCTGTCTACCTGCAAAAGAAGGTGGGGGCAGGCTTCTTCGGCGGCGAGGGCTTCGTGATGCAGAAGTTCTCCGGCAGCGGCACCGTGCTGGTGGAGATTGACGGCAGCGCCGTGGAGTATGATCTGGCTCCCGGCGAGCAGATGGTCATTGACACCGGGTATCTGGTGCTCATGGACGAGAGCTGCAGGATGGATATTGTCACCGTCAAGGGCGTAGGCAACGTGCTCTTCGGCGGCGAGGGGCTGTTCAACACCGTGGTCACCGGCCCCGGCAAGGTGGTTTTACAGACCATGCCCCTGTCCACGCTGGCAGGCAGGATTGCCGCCTATATCCCCTCCGGGTCATAAAAACCCCTGTCAGATAACACAACCCCCTCCGGAAATGAACCCGGAGGGGGGTGCTTTTTACAATCCTATACAGGTATCAGCCGCCGAACACAGCCAGCAGGAAGCCTGCTGCCACGGCGGAGCCGATCACGCCGGAGACGTTGGGGCCCATGGCGTGCATCAGCAGGAAGTTGGAGGGATTCCACTTCTGTCCCTCCACCTGAGAGACACGGGCGGCCATAGGCACAGCGGACACACCGGCAGAGCCAATGAGGGGGTTGATCTTGCCGCCGGTGAGGAAGTACATCAGATCACCGATGAGCAGGCCGCCGGCGGTTGCGAAGGCAAAGGCGGTAAGACCCATGACAATGATCTCGATGGTCTGCAGGCTCAGGAACTGGGCGGCGGTAGCGGTAGCGCCTACGGAGATGCCCAGGAAGATGGTGACAATGTTCATCAGGGCATTCTGAGCGGTATCGGACAGACGGTCAGTCACGCCGCACTCCTTCCACAGGTTGCCCAGCATCAGGCAGCCCAGCAGAGAGGCCACGGAGGGGAGAATCAGGCAGGTCACGATGGTGACGACGATGGGGAAGAGAATCTTCTCCGTCTGGGAGACAGGGCGAAGCTGCTCCATCTTCACCTTGCGCATCTTCTCCGTGGTCAGCAGGCGCATAATGGGGGGCTGGATCAGGGGAATCAGTGCCATGTAGGAATAGGCGGCGATGGCGATTGGGCCAAGGAGGTGGGGTGCCAGCGTCTTGGTCAGCCAGATAGCGGTGGGGCCGTCAGCGCCGCCGATAATGCCGATGGAAGCGGCCTCAGGGCCGGTAAAGCCCAGAGCGATTGCCCCCAGCAGCGCCACATAAACGCCCAGCTGTGCCGCAGCGCCCAGCAGCATACTCTTGGGATTTGCCATCATGGGGCCGAAGTCGGTCATGGCACCCACGCCTGCGAAAATCAGGGAGGGATAGATGCCCAGCTTCACGCCCAGATAGAGGATGTCAAGGAAACCTCCGTCGTGGAGGACAGCGCCCCAGTCCACGTTTGCGGAACCGGAGGCATACCACAGCTCCGGGTGATAGATGCCGGAACCGGGCAGGTTGGTGAGCAGCATACCGAAGGCGATACCCACCAGCAGCAGCGGCTCAAACTTCTTTACAATGCCCAGATAGAGCAGCAGGCAGGAGATGGCAATCATGATGATCTGCTTGACGGCGTCCACGCCCCCCATGGCGGCAAGGGTGCCAAAGCCCGTCTGCTCTCCCAGATTGCTGAAAATGGCTCCGATAAATTCCATACGTCGAAACCTCCTCAGCTCAGAATGACCAGAGGATCGCCCGTCTTGACGGCGGTGCCGGGATTGGCAACCACCTGTGCCACAGTGCCGTCTCTGGGGGCAAGCACTTCATTCTCCATCTTCATTGCCTCAATGATTGCAACGATCTCGCCGCCCTTGACGGCCTGACCGGCGCTGACCTTGATGGCAACCACGGTGCCGGGCAGCGGAGAGGTGATGGGGTCGCCTGCGGCGACAGGAGCGGCAGCAGGTGCCGGAGCGGCGGCAGGGGCAGCAGCCACAGCAGCGGCGGCGGGGGCAGCAGCGGGTGCGGGGGCAGGAGCGAGAGCGTCGTACTCGTCGGCAAGGATTGCCTGACCCTTTTCAACCTCGACCTCGTAAACCCGGCCATTCAGCGTTACTTTGTATCTCATCTGTTCTTAACCTCCCGAATAGAAATGAAGCGCAGCTCATTCAGCGGTGTCTGCAGCTCGTCAGCGACAATCGCCATAATCATGGCAGCAGTGGCGTCAGGGACATCGTGCAGGGCAACGCCGCCGCAGGAGCCCTTTGCCGTCTTTGCAGGAGCGGGAGCGGCAGGGGCGGCGGGGGAGGCAGGGGCAGCGTCAGGCTGCTTCTCCCTGTCCTCCAGCGCCTCTACCACAGCGGTCTGGATCTTGATGATCCCCATCAGCAGTACAAGTACCGCAAAGACCACTGAAACGCCCAGCGCTGCCACCAGCAGACCGTTGGCAAAGGAAATGTGAGTGGTATCGACAGTCATGTCAGCGTCCTCCTTTATCAGTCAACTGCCTCCATGGTGTAGCTGCAAATGCGCTCCTCGTCGGCTTTGCGCTTTTCCAGGAAGTCCTTCGCCTGCTTGGGGAAGCAGATGTAGCTCATGATGTCCTCTTCCGTGCGTCCCAGAGCGCCCAGCTCCTGCTCCGCATTGGAAAAGTCCTCGCCGGTGCGCTTGGAGTCCTCGATCCGGCAGTCGATGGGCTTGCCGCCCTCGCCCAGAATCTCCCGCTCCAGATCCTTGTTCACGGGAGCAGGTGCAATGCCGTACTCGCCCCTGAAGTAGTTCTTCACCTCGTTGGAGATGTTCTTATAGCGCTCGCCCACCAGCACGTTGGTCACAGCCTGATTGCCCACCATCTGGCTCAGGGGCGTGACCAGAGGAGGATAGCCCATATCGGCACGCACGGCGGGAATCTCCGCCAGAGCGGCATCGAACTTATCCATGGCATCCATGTCGGTGAGGTTGGCGATCATGTTGGACAGCATACCGCCGGGCACCTTGTACACCAGCGCCTGAGCGTCCGTGCCCATGCTCTTGGGGTTCAGGGTGCCGTTGTCGATGTACTTCTGCTTCACGGGCTTGAAGAAGTCGTTCACCTCGTTGATGGCCCGCTCGTTCAGCCCGGTCTCGATGCCGTACTGCTGCAGGGCATAGAACATGCTCTCCGTTGCAGGCTGGCTGGTGCCGTTGGAGAAGCAGGAGGTGGCGGTGTCGATGACGTCAATGCCGCTCTCAATGGCCTTGGTCAGGGTCATGTAGGCCATGCCGGTGGTGCAGTGGGTGTGGAGAATCAGGGGCATATCGCCCACGGCGTCCTTGATGCCCTTAATCAGACCCTCCGCCTCATAGGGGCTCATGGTGCCTGCCATATCCTTCAGGCAGATGGTGTCAAAGCCCATGCTCTGCAGCTCCTTGCACATCTCCACATACTTCTGCACCGTGTGGACAGGAGACTGGGTGTAGGAGATGCAGCCGGAAGCGACGGTGTTCTTTCCGCCGTACTTCTTGGTGGCCTCCAGAGCGGTTTTGATGTTGCGGAAATCGTTCAGGGCATCGAAGATACGCAGGATGTCAATGCCGTTTTTGATGCTCAGCTGCACAAACTTCTCCACCACGTCGTCATGGTAGTGCTTGTAGCCCAGCAGGTTCTGACCCCGCAGCAGCATCTGCAGCCGGGTGTTGGGCATATTCTTGCGAATCTTGCGCAGCCGCTCCCACGGATCCTCGTTCAGGTAGCGCAGGCAGGAATCGAAGGTAGCACCGCCCCAGCACTCTACAGAGTAGTAGCCGGCCTTGTCCATGGTGGGCAGGATTGCCTCATAGTCGGAGTAGGGCAGGCGGGTAGCCATCAGGGATTGGTTTGCATCGCGCAGTACGGTTTCAGTAAATTGAACTCGCATACATACACCTCCGTTGTTTTATCGGCTCAATCAAATTGAGAATGCGAATTTTTACAAATACAATTATATGCAATTGCCGTAAAATGTAAATAATGAATGAACAGATTTTTAACGATTTAGCTATCTTCACTCAAAAGTCTTTCCCGGCATTTTCGCCCTTTGTCTATTTTTCTCTTTCATGTAAAAAACAGATAAAAAAAGTGCTTGTTATTACAGGGAAAGAGGCAGTTTCCTGGCGAATCCAAAGCAATCCCGCCTCCGGTCTGCGCCGGGAGGCGGGATTGGGATGGTCTTTGTTTTTGCCGGGCGTTACGCCGCTCCGGCCTTCCGGGGCGGCTCGTCCAGAAAGACCGCAGGAGAGTAGAGATAGCCCTGATAGCAGTCGCAGCCCACCTGATGGAGGAACTCCCGCTCCCGCTCCGTCTCCACAAACTCCGCAAGCACAACGAGATCCAGAGACTTTGCCAGCTTGGCAATGGAGGAGATGATCTCCTGAATGTTGTCGTGGACAAACAGCCCCTTCACCAGAGAGCCGTCCAGCTTGATGACATCGAACAGGCTGTCCTTCAGATAGTTGAGAGAGGTCTGACCCATGGAGAAGTCGTCAATGGCCAGCATCAGCCCCATGCTGCGAAGCTCCCTCAGGGTGGAGAGGGTCTCCCCGGTAAAGGACAGGGCAGCCTGCTCCGTCACCTCAAGGCAGATATGCTTCCGCTCAAAGGGGTCGCTCTCGTTGAGCTGCCTGCAGTATTGCAGGAAACGGGGAGTAACCACAGTGGTTCCGGTGACATTGACGGACAGCTTGACCTCCTCGCCGAAGCGCTCCAGCACCGCCGGATAGTCCTCCAGCGCCCGGCGCAGCACTGCCTCCTCCAGCTCCGGCAAAAAGCCTCCCTCCTCCGCCAGCTTCACCACAAGGGGCGGGAACAGCAGCCCGTACAGCCCATGCCGCCAGCGCAGCAGCGCCTCAGCGCCTACGCAGCGTCCGTCATAGTGATACTGGGGCTGGTAGGCCAGCGTCAGCTCTGTGTCCAGCCCGTGGCGCAGATCGGCGCACAGCTCCCTTGCAATGTCGCCGTAGATGTCCCCCCGGTCAATCAGGTGGTTTTTCACCAGCTCCTGCTCGTGGGTGCGGAAGAACTGGACAAACTCCTCATAGCGCTCCTGGGCGTTTTCCTCGCTCTCCCGATCCAGCAGGCGCACAAAGGGCAGATAGATCAAAATGCCCAGCAGCACATTCACAAGCTGCAGCACTGTCCCCGCCAGAGAGCCTGTGGCGATGTAGCCCCCCAGCAGAATGGGCGTTGTCCACGCCACCTCATGGGTAATCATGGGAACGGCTCCGCTGGATACTGCGGCATAGGCCACAGAGTAGCACACCAGAGGGGCGGCCAGAAAGGGGATGAGCATATTTGCGTTTAAAATAATGGGCAGTCCGAAGACCATCAGCTCGTTGATATTGAATATCATGGGAAAGGCAGCGGCGATTCCCAGCCCCCGCCTTGCCCGGTTGCGGGAGAACAGGAGAATGGCAATCAGCAGGCAGATTGCCGCTCCGCAGCCGCCCATGAGCACAAAGCAGTCGAAAAACTCCTTGGTCAGCACCGTCTCCGGGGCGCTCCCTGCCGCAACAGCCGCCTGATTCGCCGCAAGGCCGGGGACAAAGCAGGTCTGCATCACGCCCTCCAGCGTGTCGCTGCCATGAATGCCGAAAAACCACAGCAGAGAAGAGAGCAACACAAAGCAGAAGCCCCGCAGGAAGCCGTCGCTGATATGGGCAAACAGGGTGTCAAAGGCGTGGGAGAGCAGCATCCGGAAGGAGTCCACCTGAAACACCAGCACCACCAGCAGATTCAGCAGGGCGAAGGAGATGGCCACCACGGCAATGGGCACCACCGTGGAGAGCATCCGGTTGAACTCCCGATCCACCCCGGCGGAAAACAGATAGCGCCTGCCCTTGTGGGACAAGCGGTACACCTGCAGATAGAGGGCGGAGGCGCCCAGCCCTGTGAGAATGGCGAGGAACATGGATTTCGGCCCCATGCCGTCTGTGCCGAAGCCTGGCAGGTATGCCCCGGCGAGAATGAAAAACGCCAGCAGCGAGGACAGGGAAGCGCCCCCGGACACCACCTCCGGATCTGTCTCCTGCTTCATGTAAGCCCGGCTGATGGAGTAGGTCATGTGAACCGAGAGCACACCAAAGGTGCCGCTGTAGACCAGCTCCAGCAGCTTCAGCACGGCCCCGCCTCCCAGCCGGGAGATAAACTCCTGATATGCAGGGATGGGGAAGGTCTGAAGAATCAGCGCAAAGGCACCGATGCTGAGAATGGGAATCATGTGGATCAATCCACTGCGCACAGCGCGAACGGCAGAGAGCCGCTCTACCCGGCGAATGGCGGCGGTCATTCTTCCTGCGATCTCCATTGATCTGCCACCTCCGGAAGTCAGGGCGCATCAGGCAAAAGCGCCTCTTCATTAGAATAGTCAAATTATAGCGTTACCGGTTCAAATAGTCAATAAGACAAGGACACCCCGAACGCCGGACGGAACAGGGAAATCTCCTCCCGCCGGCGCAGTCCCGCCTGTCCCGCAACATTGACATTCCCCGTCGGTACTGGTACAATAGCTTATTATCTTCGGCCATTGTGCCGCAACGGGAGTCTGTATATGAAACGATTTCTCTCAGATATGAGGCATTATTCCCGCTACATCGTCTATTCTGCCAAAAGCCAGCTGAAGCAGGAGGTAGCGGATTCCTTTCTCAACTGGGGCTGGCTGATTCTGAACCCGGTGATGTTCATGCTGGTCTACGCCTTTGTGCAGATGGCGATTTTCGGCAATGCCAAGCAGTATCTGGCCTCCTTCTGCTTTGTAGGTCTGATGGTCTGGAACTTCTTCAACGTCACCGTCAGCAACAGCGTCCGGCTGATTAAGCGCTATGGCCCCATCATCTCCAAGACCTATGTGCCAAAATACTGCTTTGTCATGTCCTCCGTTTTGGTCAACGGGTTCAAGATGCTGGTTTCTCTGGGGCTGGTGCTGGTGAGCCTGATTCTCTACCGTGTGCCGGTAACACCGCTGATGCTGTGGACGGTTCCCTATCTGCTGCTGCTGATGCTGATTTCCTTCGGGTTGTCCTGTATCTTCCTCCATTACGGCGTGTATTTTGACGACCTTGCCAACATTGTACCCATCGCCCTGCGCCTGATGTTTTTCATGTCCGGCGTGTTCTACGATCTGGAGGGCAGGCTGGAGGGCAATCTGGGTGTGCTGGTAGAGCGGCTGAACCCCACTGCCTTTATCATTTTGCAGATTCGCCGCACACTGATTTACGGGCAGGAGACGGATGTAGGCTGGTTCCTGCTGTGGACTGCGGCGGGGCTGATTTTCTCCGTTGTGGGAATCCACCTGATTTATAAATATGAGCGAACCTATGTAAAGTCCGTGTGACCCTGCTTCGGGGCAGGCGCAAAAGAGAGCGCCCGCCCCGAATTTTTTTCAAAAAACTATTGACAACTGAAAAAAACAGGCTATAATAGTCTTTGCTGTGCGGGAGTAGCTCATCTGGTAGAGCGCCACCTTGCCAAGGTGGAGGTAGCGAGTTCGAGCCTCGTCTTCCGCTCCAAGATAAAAGAACATCGGTTTTCCGGTGTTCTTTTTGTTTTGCAGTCCCAAACTCGCTACCTCCACCTTAAAATCCGGCGGTCAGCCGGATTTTTGCAATCAGGAGGTTCCCGGCTCCCGGAAAGGCAAAGCCTTTCCGGGACTGGGTAGCGTTACAAAACGCTTTCATTGCCGAAGGGAAAAGGTCAATGCTCTTCGTAAAGGTAGCGCACATTCAGGAGAAATCTGAGAACTCCTTCAATCTGACCTCTGACAATCACATCCGGCTCTATAAGGTATTGAAAGTAACAGCAATCCCGCAGGAACTGCTTGGCGTCCTGCATTGTCCTGATATGTGGAAATGCCTCATCGTGAACCAGATACTTCTTCAGTCGTGCGCTTGACTCAGGTCCCATCAGGTGACCATTGTACAATCCCTGCCGGAGATTCTTTGTTCTTCCCACATACAGTGTTTCTCCTGTATCCCGACGAAAAATTGCGTACACAGCGGCAAGCCCTTCCTCTAAATCCGAAGGCTTGAGTCCGTCAAAAGAAATCATTCTGCCGTTTAGCATACGTTCAGCGATGGTTTTTGCTGCAGAAAGGCGTTTCCCTATATTCTTGTCCATAAAGCATCTGCACCTCCCGGTCTTCCCGTCAAAGAGCGGATTATTATTTCTTCGGCAAGCAAATTATTGTACCCCATTTGTAAAACGAGAACTTCCGGTCGTAAGAAGTGCCCTGTTTGGCTCTGTCTGTCATGTCACAGCGCCCGCCGTCCCCGGCGGGCGCTGATGCGTTTTCAATCCGTTTACTTTCCCTTTCCAAACCCCTCGGCAAAGATGGTCTTGTCAATGGCAAAGATAATCACCATGGCAACGCCGCCGGTGGCGATGGTGGTGACGATATTCCGCACCGCATCCGGCACGCCGAAGGCTGCCGTCACCGGGTTCCAGATGCAGGTGAACAGGTTCATCACCAGCATCACCCCGATGGTGCCCGCCAGATGGCAGAGAATCTGCGGGGCAAGAGGCCCATGACTGCGGAAGGTGACATTTCGCTGGAGGGGGAAGTTGATGCACTCACCCAAAAAGATGGAGGTGTAGTTGGCCAGCGTGAACGCCAGACCCCCGTCCGCCAGAGAATTGCCGATGATGGCAAGGGTAAAGGGTAC
>CAJOOV010000021.1 GCA_905236265.1 uncultured Oscillospiraceae bacterium
CACATCGTCGATGAAGCCCATGTCCAACATACGGTCTGCCTCGTCCAATACCACTGTCTTCACATGATCCAGCCGGACGGTGCGCCGCTTCTGGTGATCCATCAGCCGTCCCGGCGTGGCAACTACGATCTGAGGTCTGCTCTTAAGCTGTTTGATCTGCTTTTCGATGGGCTGGCCTCCATAGAGACACACAGAGCGCACCCCGTGGAGATAGGTGCAAAGATCACGCAGTTCGTCCCGAATCTGGATGGCCAGTTCACGGGTAGGGGCGAGAATCAGCGCCTGAACGGCATCGTTTTCCATATCAATGTGTTCCAGAATGGGGATACCGAAGGCAAAGGTCTTGCCTGTCCCTGTGGGCGCCTTGGCCACCACGTCCTTCCAATCCATCAGGAAGGGGATTGCCCCGCCCTGAATGGGGGTTGCTGTCTCAAAGCCCTTCTGTGCCAGAGCCTGCAGAATCTCCGGGGAGATGGACAGCTCATCATAGCGTATCTGCTCCTCATGGGAAATGCCGTTGATTTCCATTTTCGTCTGTTCCTTTCACCTGTTCCATAATCCTGTTCATACTATCATAAGTATCTCCCTATTTCAAGCAGATGGGCGTAAATTCGACATTTCTTCTATTGTGGGATAACGGAAATACCCCGCAGGTTGTAGCCGCTGAGATACCCTTTGCCGTCAGGGGTGATGCACCGCACGGTGAACGTGTACGCTCTCCCCTTCTTCAGTCCCCTTACGGTGAGAGAATTAGCGGCGGTGTCTCCCGCTCTCACCCATGCGCCGCTCCCTATTCTGTAGAACACCCGGTATTTCGTCCCGCCTGCAACCTTGTTCCACATCAACGTGACATTCCCGCCGGAGGTGGAGGCTCTGCTGATCTGCGGCGAAGCTACATAGATCAGGTTCAGTCCTGCGGCGTGGTAGCCGCTGGTATACTGCCGGTTGTCTGCTGAGATGCAGCGAACGGTAAAGGCATACCTCACGCCGCTTCGCAAGCCCTTCACAAGATAGGAGGTATCGGAGACTGCGCCCGCCAGCGTCCAGCCGCCCCCTCCCGTTCGGTAGTAGACCCGGTAGCGGGCGGCGCCGCTGACAGCGTGCCAGCTCACCTGAACACCGCCATAGACGTTCTGTGCCTTTGCCAGCACCGGCTGGTTCAGGTAGTCCAGAGTAATACCCGTGGGATTGTACCCGCTGGTATAGGCTCTCCCGTCTGCTGAGACGCAGCGCACGGTAAACGTATAGCGCAGCCCGGTGGTCAGTCCCCCTACTCTCAGGCTGTTGCCGGAGGTGTCCCCTCCCCTGATCCAGCTGCCGCCCCCGGTGCGGTAGTACACCCGGTAGCGCACACTGCCGGGCACGCTCTCCCAGTTCACCTGCACCCCGCCGTTGACCGCATAGGCATTTTTTACCACCGGTGCAGAGAGATAAGTGAGAGAGATGCCCCGGCTGTCATATCCGCTGGCATAGTAGCGTCTGTCCGCAGAGACACAGCGCACTGTGAACACATAGCGGGTGCCGGAGGAGAAGGCGTAGTTCACGGTCATGGTGGTATCAGAGGTATCCCCTGCAGCCGTCCATACCGAGCTGCCCCTCTCTCTGTAGAACACACGGAATTTCCCGCCTCCTGCTGTTCCCTGCCACCGCAGGGTCACTCCCTGTGCCGTACACTGAGCAGAGAGCAGCTTCGGCGTGGGAAGAAGCTCATAGATCACCTCTCTCTCCGCTGAGGGGGCGCTGAGCAGGTTCCCCAGCGCATCGGTGCAGGAGACGGAAAAGGCACAGTTCTCGCCTATGGTCAGACCCGGCACCAGCAGGCTGTTCTTCGCCGTATCCGCAATAAGCCTCCTGCTCTCCCCCTCCCTGCGCCAGACCTGATAGCGCTCTGCGCCCTCTGAGCCACGCCATGTGAGCAGCAGCCCCTGAGAATAGCAGGCTGCGCCTGTGATCTCCGCCGGGGAAAGGGGCATATAGTCCCCCGAGGACATGGGGTAGGCAGAGCGGAATGCTTCGTCGTCGTAATTGTAGAGGGGATTCACATCCCCGTTGTCCCGGATGTGGTTTGTGAAGCTGTCACTGCCCTTCAGAAACCACTGATACGGCTCAATGCCTGCCCTGTCTCTGTCCCATGTGGCGTCGAGATAATAATACAGCCCGTCAAGGCGGACAATATTCCACGCATGGTATTCTCCGTCCCCATAGCCGGAGATGATGCGGCAGTCAATACCCTCCTCCAGCATGAGCCGGTAGAGGGCAAGGGCATACCCCTGACAGACTGACTCCCCCTCCACCAATGCACCGTAGGCCGTCCACGGATGGTAATTCTTCGCCTGCTCCTTTTCCCGGCTGTTATGGTCATAGACGACATGGGAGCAGATATAGTCATAGGCGGCACGAATCTTCTGATAGTCACTCATGCCGGAGGAAAACAGCGCTGAGCGCAGCTCCTCCACCCGTTCGTCTACCAGCTTTTCCTCCTGCGCCGTCGTATAGTACAGGGAGCTGTATTTGGGGCTGACGGTAATGGTATGGTAATACTGTCCCTCCGTCTGATGCACATGCAGGAGAATATCAAACGCCTGATACTGCCATTTGAGATAGTCCCCTTCCGTGCTCTCGCCGGTGTGGACAGAAAACCACTGCGTCACCAGCCTGCGAAGCTGGTCGGAGCGTGCGGAATCCGTGTCTGCGTCCACCAGCTTTTCCGCCCCCAGATAAGCCAGCGTGAAGCCCTCCTCCCGGTTTTTCATGCGCGATCGCAGCTCTGCGGCAAGGGTATCCACACTGGTATGGCAGTTCGGCTCCTGCGCAGGCTCCATGGCAGGCGTATGGCTGACGCTCTCCCCGTCTTCTGCGCTGAGGGCTTCCTCCATGAGGGGATTGACCAGCGTGGCCTCTACGCTGAAGTCCTCTTCCGTTTCCTCCGGGGACGACTGTGCCTGTGAGGCGTTCTCCGGCCCCGGTATCTGCTGGGGACTTTGGGCAAAGGCGGGAGCAGGGGCGATCAGCATCAGAAGCGCCGATAACAGCACGGCTAAAAATGTGACTTTATTCAGTAGTTCCAACTCCTTTTTGTCATTTCCTGTAGCTATTATAGCCGAAGCGTATTTTCTCCGCAACTGTAGAATCTTCCAATTTTAGAAAAACGGCATTCCCTTGTTGTCCCCACTTGACAGGAGGATGCCGTATTCGTATAATGAAATAGAACATATGTTCGTGTTTGAGAGGAGGGTAGCATTGTGGACGGCGTAAGACAATACATTGCCATTGACCTGAAAAGCTTCTATGCCTCCGTGGAATGCGTAGACCGGGGGCTGGATCCGCTGCGCACGCATCTGGTTGTGGCGGACAACAGCCGGACAGACAAGACCATCTGTCTCGCCGTCTCCCCTTCCCTGAAAGCCCACGGCATACCCGGACGGCCCCGGCTGTTTGAGGTCATCCAGCAGGTGAAGCAGGTGAATGCCCTGCGGCGCAGCGGAGCTCCCGGAGGGCAGTTCACAGGAAAGAGCTGGGACGCCCGGCGGCTGGACGCTGACCCATCTCTGGAGCTGGACTACATCGTGGCAAGGCCGCGCATGGCGCATTATATGGCGTGCAGCACCGCAATCTATCAGATCTATCTAAACTATATCGCCCCGGAGGATATTCACGTCTACTCTGTGGACGAGGTGTTTATGGATGTCACCGGGTATCTTGCCACCTATGGCATGACCGCCCACCAGCTTGCCATGACCATGATTCGGGATGTGCTTCGTGCAACAGGCATCACAGCCACTGCCGGTATCGGCACAAACCTGTATCTGTGCAAGATTGCCATGGACATTGTGGCAAAGCACATGAGCGCAGACAGAGACGGCGTGCGTATTGCAGAGCTGGACGAGAGGAGCTACCGGGAGCTGCTCTGGGATCACCGCCCCATCACGGACTTCTGGCGCATAGGCCGGGGCTATGCCCGCAGGCTTGCCGCCTATGGAATGGAGACCATGGGGGATGTGGCTCTGTGCTCCGTGGGGAAAAGCACATCGGCCTTCAATGAGGATTTGCTCTACCGGCTCTTCGGCGTCAATGCAGAGCTTCTCATTGACCACGCATGGGGCTATGAGCCGTGTACGATGCAGGACATCAAGGCATACCGCCCCCAGAGCAGCTCCCTCAGTTCCGGGCAGGTGCTGCAAAAGCCGTACACGCAAGACAAGGGCAGGCTGATTGTCCGGGAGATGACGGATCTGCTGGTGCTTGATTTGGTGGATAAGGGGCTGGTTTGCGACCAGATGGTGCTGAGTATCGGCTATGACGTGGAAAACCTGACGGATCCCCAGCGCAGTGCGCAGTATCACGGGGAAGTCGTCACGGACTTCTATGGCCGCAGGGTTCCCCGTCATGCCCATGGCAGTGTGAATCTGGGGGGCTTCACCTCCTCTACCCGGCGGATTACAGAGGCAGTGGCCGCCCTGTATGACCGGATTACAGATCCGGCGCTTCTCATTCGCAGGGTCAACGTCACAGCCGCCCACACCGTCAGAGAGGATTTGGTCGAGGCGGCGGAGCCATCAGAACAGCTCAGCCTGTTTGCGCCGGAGCAGGACAGTGCCCAAAGAAAGGCACAGGAGATGCGTGAGCGCAGAAGACAGAAGGCTGTGCTGGATATTCAGCGCAGATTCGGCAAAAACGCCCTGCTGAAGGGGATGAATCTGGAGGAGGGTGCCATGACCGTGGAGCGGAACCAGCAGATCGGAGGGCATAAGGCATGAGCGTTCATCCCAAATATGAGGGAATCCTCTCCCTGTCCCGCCCGGTCTCCCAGAAGCATCCCCCCATGTCCAGAGAGGCTCGTGCCGCCCAGTTTGCCCCCTTTGCCGCACTCACCGGCTATGACGCTGCGCTGGATGAGGCCGGAAGGCTGACGCAGCAGAAGGAGCTTCCGGAGGAGGAGCGGCTTGCCCTGCTGAATGAGCAGCTTCGGCTGCTGCAGGAACACAGACAGATGCGTCCCCGGATTTCCGTCACCTATTTCCGTCCCGATGACAAAAAAGAGGGCGGGGCATATGTGACACTGCAGGGGCGCTTTCGACAGATTGACCCGGCGGCAAAGACGCTGGTGCTGGAGGACTGGCAGGCAGTTCCTTTGGAGGCGCTTTACGCCCTTGATTCTCCCCTGTTTACAGAAGAAACGGCTCGGATGGTGTAATCCGAGCCGTCAAATCGCAGACAAAGTCCATCGGACTTTGTCTGCGGGCTTTGCATCCATGCTGCGCGCACTCCCTTCGGTCGCACACTTGCATGGATAGCAGTATTTTTGCACCGAACTGAATTCGGTACAAAAATGATTTGACTCTATTCCGCCCTGCGGGCGGAACTCTGCGAGGCTTTGTCAACGATGTACGGCTCGGATGGTGTAATCCGAGCCGTTTTTTCAGACTAATGCCGCCCCAAAGTGGCCAGCGCCTCCCGGATATTGGACACGGGAATCAGCGTCAGACCGGGAATCTCCAAATCCTTTGCCCCCCGCACGGGAACAAGGCATTTGCCAAACCCAAGGCGGCGGATTTCCGAGAGCCTCTGTCCCAAAACGCTGACACTGCGAATCTCTCCTGTCAGTCCCACTTCACCCACTGCCGCCAGATCCTCCGGAACCGCCTGATCCCGGAAGCAGGAGGCCAGCGCCAGCACCACCGCCAGATCCGCCGCAGGCTCATTCAGCGTAAGCCCGCCGATCACGTTGATGAAAGCATCGCAGTTTCCGATTCTCAGACCGCCCCGCTTTTCCAGAACGGCCAGCAGAAGGGTGGCACGGTTATAGTCAATGCCGTTGCTGGTGCGTCTGGGCACCGCATAGCTGGTGGGCGCAACCAGCGCCTGCACCTCAGCCAGAATGGGACGTACCCCCTCCATCACGCAGGTAACACAGGAGCCGGGCGTGCCCGACGGACGCTCTGAGAGCAGCAGCTCCGAGGGATTGGGCACCTCCCGCAGTCCCGCATCCAGCATTTCAAACACGCCGATCTCGTCTGTTGCGCCGAAGCGGTTTTTTGCCGCCCTGAGAATACGGTATGCCAGATTCTGTTCTCCCTCAAAGGAGAGAACGCAGTCCACAATATGCTCCAACACCTTCGGGCCGGCAATCGAGCCCTCCTTGTTGATGTGGCCGATGACAAAGACCGTGATGCCCCGCCCCTTTGCCAGCTCCATCAGGCTCATGGCGCAGGCCTTTACCTGCGCCACGCTGCCGGGCAGGGAGTCGGAGCCCTCCTGAAACATGGTCTGAATGGAGTCCACGATCAGAATATCCGGCTGGAGCTGCTCCACATTGTCCAGCACCCGGTTCAGATTGGTCTCTGCCAGCAGATACATCCCCTCGCCTGCCACGCCCAGCCGCTGGGCTCTCAGCTTGATCTGACGGGCAGACTCCTCCCCGGAGACATACAGCACCCGGTAGCTGTGGGAGAGGGTGTCACTGATCTGGAGCATGAGGGTGGATTTTCCGATGCCGGGGCTTCCGCCTACCAGCACAAGGGAGCCCTGTACCGCACCGCCTCCCAGAACACGGTCAAGCTCTCCCATGCCGGTGGCAAACCGGATTTCCTGCGCTGTCTCCACATCCTTCAGAGACATCGCCTTTGCTGCGCCTCTTGCACTCGCCGCCGCAACCGGGGCTTTTGCCTTTGCAGGCTGCTCCACAATGGTATTCCAGCTCCCGCAGCCGGGGCATCTCCCCTGCCACTTGGGAAACTCGTTTCCGCATTGGGTACAGTAAAACAGTGTTCTTGTCTTCATCGCTGCTGTGTCACTTCTCCTGTATGCTGTGTCACGGAGAGAAAGCTGCCCATCAGAACGGCGGCGATCCGCCTCTGATACCCCTCGTCCTGCAAAAGCCG
>CAJOOV010000022.1 GCA_905236265.1 uncultured Oscillospiraceae bacterium
CCTGTTGCGGTGGAGGAGCCTGCCCCCGCTGTGGCGGAGGAGCCTGCCCCCGTGGCAGCAGAGGAGCCCGCTCCCGCTGCGGCAGAAGAAACCGCTCCCCCGGCAGCGGAGGAGCCGATACCAGAAGAGCCTGTTCAGGAGGAAAGGATTATGGAAGTAGAAGAGGTTGTTGTACCCTGGAAGGAAGAGCGTCCCCTGCCTCAGCCCCGGCGCAGCGTGTGCTTTATCGGCTCTGAGTGCTATCCCTTTGTAAAGACCGGCGGTCTGGGGGATGTGATGTACGCCCTGCCCAAGGCGCTGATTGCCCAGAACTGTGACGTGAAGGTGATCCTGCCCCGTTACAAGTGCATCCCGTGGAAGTATCAGGAGAAGATGGTCTATAAGGGCGCTTTTGATATGCAGCTCTGCTCCGACGGGCGCAGCTTCTATGTGGGCATTATGGAATATGTGTGGGACGGCGTGGTCTATGACTTCATCGACAACGAGGAATTCTTCTCCGACGGCAACCCCTACACCAATCTGGTGGACGACATTCCCAAGTTCTGCTACTTTGCCAAGGCGGCGCTGGCGGCGCTGAACTATCTGAACTGGATCCCGGACATCATCCACTGCCACGACTGGCAGGCGGCGCTGGTTCCCGTGTTCCTGCGCACCCTGTTTGCCAATACGGCGGTGGCCAGCGCAAAGACCATGCTCACCATCCATAACCTCCGCTTCCAGGGCATCTATAATATCCCCACCATTATGTATTGGACGGGGCTGCCCGGCTATGTGTTCCATCAGGGGGCGCTGAAGCAGGGCTATGAGGACGCAAACATGCTCAAGGGCGGCCTCACCTATTCCGACATGATTACCACCGTCAGCAATACCTACGCCTATGAGATTCAGACGGGCTTCTACGGCGAGAAGCTGGACGGGCATCTGCGCTACCACTCCGGCAAGCTCTTCGGCATTGTCAACGGCATCGACGTGGAGCAGTGGGACTCCTCCAGAGACGAGCGTATCGCCTTCCCCTATGACATCGGCAACTGTCTCCCCGGCAAGCGTGCCAACAAGAGGGCGCTGCAGGAGCAGCTGGGACTGCAGCAGGATCAGGATAAGTTCGTCATCGGCCTGATCTCCCGCCTCACCGACCAGAAGGGTCTGGATCTGGTGAATGCCATCCTCCCCGCCCTCATCGACGGGAATACGCAGGTGGTGGTGCTGGGCACGGGGGATCACCGGTATGAGGAGTCCTTCCGGTACTATGAGAACGCCTACAGGGGCAGCGTGTGCTCCTGCATTATGTACGACGAGGGCAGGGCGCACCAGATCTATGCCGGCGCTGACGCACTGCTGGTGCCCAGCCTCTTTGAGCCCTGCGGCCTGACCCAGCTCATTGCCATGCGCTACGGCACGGTGCCCATTGTCCGGGAGACCGGCGGATTAAAGGACACGGTTCAGCCCTATAACCAGTACACCAACGACGGCAACGGCTTCACCTTCGACCGCTATGAGGCGGGGCTGCTGCTGGACGCCGTCAACCGTGCCAAGACGCTGTATTTCACCAACCGCTGGTGCTGGGATGAGATGGTGCAGCGGGATATGGATAAGGACGTGTCCTGGGACCGCTCTGCACAGGATTACCGGCAGCTCTATCTGCGCCTGAAGCCCTGAGGGGAGACTCCCTCCGCCCCTTCGGGGCACCTCCCTCAAAGAGGGAGGCATTGGCGAATCTGTTACGACTTCAAATCTTTGCCAATGGCCCCCTCGCTGAGTGAGCCCGTCTCGGAAACGTGCCTGTGGCACGTTTCAGGGCGAGTGGGATAAAATGCCGAAGGCACTCCTCTGTGAAAGGCTGTCAGCGAAGCTGACTGGGGGAGTAAGATGGGGGAGCAACCGGGCGCACACTGTGCGCCCCTACAAGGGCTGTCCCGAAACGCCCAGAGATAATAAAAAACGTGCGTATGTTCCCCCCTCTGTGGGAGCATACGCACGTTCTGTTTTTGCAGATGGTCAGGATTACTCCTCTTCGTCCTCGAAGCCCACGTCAATGGACAGGTGAGCGCCGCAGCTGGGGCAGGTGGTCTCTCCCCGGTCAACGGTCTCCTCGTCCACGACCACCTCGCCGCCGCACTCCGGGCACTCAAGCTGGTACTCCGTGACCTCCTCCTCCGGCTCGTCATCGTCGTCGTGGAAGCCGTCCTCGTCCTCCATGCCCTCCAGATTCTCCTCCAGTCCGGAGACCACGTCGTCCAGCTCCTCCAGCTCGTCGGCCATGATATTGATGGAGTCCCGGTTGGCCTCCACATGCTGCGCCAGCTCCTCCATGGCATCCACCACCGCCAGCAGCAGCCTCGTCTCGTCGCTGTCCCGCTCAGCCAGCTTCATGCCGTCCGCCAGACCCCGGAGATAGGCTGTTTTTTCCGTGATTGACATTTCCCTGCTCCTCCTTTCAAAAAAACACCGCACAGACATGCGAATTGCTGTGCGGTGTTGTCAGGTCGGTATCAGTCCTTGGCTCTGCCCAGATACTCGCCGGTACGGGTGTCCACCTGAATCCGGTCGCCGACGTTGATGAACAGGGGCACGCGGATCTCTGCGCCGGTCTCCAGCGTGGCGGGCTTGAGGGTGTTGGTGGCGGTGTTGCCTGCCAGACCCGGCTCCGTCTCGGTGACCTCCAGATTCATGAAGTTAGGCGGCTCAATGCCGAAGACCTTGCCCTTGTAGGACAGCACCTTGCACTCCGTGTTCTCGGTGACAAAGCGGAAGGCATCCCCCAGCTGATCCTTGTTCAGGGGGATCATGTCATAGGTCTCGGTGTCCATGAAGTAGTACAGATCGCCGTCGGAATAGCTGTACTCCATGGTCTTGCGCTCGATGAAAGCGCTCTCGAACTTTGCGGTGGGGTTAAAGGAGGTCTCGGTCACAGCGCCGGTGATGACGTTCTTCATCTTGGTACGCACAAAAGCGGCTCCCTTGCCGGGCTTGACGTGCTGGAACTCCACAACCTGCATGACCTTACCCTCGTACTCGAAGGTGACGCCGTTTCTGAAATCGCCTGCAGTAATCATATGATTGCCTCCAATATCTGTTTTTCCATTCCAGCCGGTTCCGGCCGGGGTAACTTCCTTTTCTATTTTATCCTACTTCCTCCCGCTTGGCAAGAGGAAGGCCCACAAAAAGTGACGTTTCTGCAAGAAAGCCGTGCAATTTGGGGTCAGGGGCTTATTTGTCCTCCGGCTCCAGCCTGATATGAACCTCCCGGAGCTGCTTTTCCGACACGGGGGATGGGGCGTCCATCATCACATCCTGAGCGTTCTTGTTCATGGGGAAGGGGATGATCTCGCGGATGGAGGGCTCCGCCGCGAGC
>CAJOOV010000023.1 GCA_905236265.1 uncultured Oscillospiraceae bacterium
AAGCTCCGGGAGCTGCCTTCGGGTGCTGAGAGGGCACATGGATGCTGTTTGCGCCGTCACAGCGCTGGAAAACGGGCGCATTCTCTCCGGTTCATACGACTGCACCCTGCGGGTGTGGGATGTGGACAGGGGAAGGTGTCTGGCGGTCATCCCCGTCTCGGAGATGGATATGGTGGGGCTGGATTTCAGAAACAGCCCGATGGACGAGGAGACGGCGAGACTGCTCTACTGCAACGGCGCCGAAGTGCCGGAGACGTACCGGAGGGCGCTGGAAAAGGAATTGGAGGCGTGAGCGGAGAAAATGCCCCGCCCCTGTCAGGGGGCGGGGCTTGTGCGTTTTATGGGCAACGGCATTTGTTTGACTCACCGGGGAGAGCGCTGTTTACATCCTGCAGGAAGGAACGAAGGGATTCCCGCTCCCCGCTGCCATTGGTGGGAAAGCGCCGCAGGGGAATCTCATACTTCATCAGAATGCCGTCCTTGATCTGATCCCGCTCGTGCTGTTTTGTGCCCTGCCTGTGGTAGCGAAACCCGTCCACCTCAATCACCAGCAGCGGGGTCTTGCCGATTTGCCGGTAGAGAAGAAAATCCACATGGGTTCCCTCCTGCATCACATAACGCCGCTCCTCCTCGCTCAGCCGTTCCAGATCCCGCAGCAGCGCCCGAAGGGGCACATGGCAGACAATGCCCACATCCAAACCGGGAAACTCCTTTACGGTGTCGCAGAGCAGACCATACATCAGATTTTCAGAGTCGTATTGCGAGACTCTGCGGTGTCTGCTGAGGTAGCTGATACGGGTCTGGGTGTACTGGCCGTACAGATAGTCAAAGACAGAGTAAACCTGACTGTCGATCACGGCGCTGTTGTGATACTCCATATACGCAATCAAATCCCGCAGATTGCTGTCAGCGGGCTTCTCCTCCGCCGAGGTTACTACAATCAGCTGTTTCTTCGCTCTGGATACCGCCACATTCAGGAGATCAGGCTTGTCGGAAAACTCGCTCACCTGACTGTCCACGGTGGAGAGAATGATGGTGTCCTTTTCCCGTCCCTGAAACTTGTGGACGGTGTCTGCCTCAAGGTGCAGCTCCTGACGGTTCAGAGCTTTGACCTGATTGCGATAGGGCGTAATCACACCCACATCGCCCTTGCCGGACAGCTTTGGAAGAACCTCCTCCCGGATGACGTCGATTTCCCGTTGATTGGTCTTATTGCGCTGGTGAGCTCCGGGAGCCGTGCGGTAGAGCAGAAGGGTGTCCTGCTCCCCGTGATCCTCTGTCATAATGATGAGTTGATTATGATAGAACTTCTGGTTGCAAAAACCGATGATTTTTGGGTGACAGCGGTAGTGCTCACGAAGCAGGGTTTGCGGCGCATTGGGCAGGGCGGAGCAGAGGGATTTCAGCAGGCTGTTTGCATTGCTGTCATAGAACGGCTCCAAATCATACGTTTGAAAGATTTCGCGGCACTGCTGTGCTTTTTCACGGGGAACCACATGGGAGAGCTGCTGTAAATCGCCCACGATAACCGCATTTTTTGCCCCGGATAAGGCCAGCGCTCCGGTGGCAAGATCCACCTGTGACGCTTCATCCATAATCACATAGTCGAAGAGAAAGCCCGGCAGACTGCTTCTGGAGGAAAAGGTGGAGCTGAGGGTGACAGGATATTCCCGAACAAAATCACTTGGATTTTTCCACAAATCTTCAGTCTGGAATGTCTGCCGCTCATCCCCTGCGAAGAAGCGCTGAGCGAGAACGCTGCGGAGATACTGCATGGAGCAGTCCGTCAGACGGCGCATCTGCTCTTGCGCATGATGCTGCGTCAGAAACTGTTCCAGCGAGTCAATTTCAGCGCTCAATTCGTTCCGTGCAGCCTCAAAGTACAGCTCCTGCAGCAGGTCAATGATTTTGCCGCTTTCCGTGGCAAATCCGCTGCGGTCAATCAGCCTGTAAACCAGCATCAGCTTCAGCCGGAACCAGAAGGAAGAGAATCCGCCCTGTAATGCGCTCCGCTCACAGTCCAGCCAAAGGGACAGAAGACGCTGGGAGGACAGGCGGCGATTGCCCTCCACAGCGGCGAAGGGAATGACTCTTTCCTGACGGTATTGGTCGAAGTGCAGTTTCTCTGTATTCAGGGCATCCAGTCTGTGGCGGGCATCTGCAAGCTGCTGCTGCCGTTCAAAGACCTCTGAAAGACGCCGAGTAAGCAAAAGGATTTCCGATTTCAAGGCAGCCTGCTCCGTGTGGGTTCTCGTCCAGCCTGCAAAGGAGGGATAAGGCAGCTGATGATGGATAAAGTCCAGCTTATTATCATGGCTGCCCAGCGATGCGACCAGAAAACCAAGGTTGTATTGCTTTGAGGAGAGCTTTTCCTTCACGTTTTGGGTGGCGGAATTGTTGTTGGATACCACCTGAACGCTCTTTCCGGATAGCAGCAGGTTTGCAATGATATTCAAAATAGTCTGGGTTTTTCCTGTACCGGGCGGCCCCTGAATGATACTGATTTGGTTGGTAAGGGCGTTTTGTACCGCCTGAAACTGGCTGGCGTTGCCGCCAAAAGGGAAGATAAAAAAGTCGGTGGGATGGGCGGCGATTTTCTTCCCATCAGGATTCAGGTAAAGGGCGAGCACAGTGTTCTCACCCACGGAAGTCAGCTTTTCATACTGAGCTGCAAGCATCACCGAGCCATCCTCAGATTTCAGGTCGTTTGTGGCTGCTATCTCTTTCAGATATTGCAAAACAGTGCCGCTGTGCCCGTCTCTGAGGCAGGATTCTGAGAGCTCCAGCTCAGAGAGCTTGAATGGATAGGCAGTTTCATTTCCCGTAAACCGGATCAATACCTTGCCCGCAAGGGACACGGGCTGATAGAGCAGAATGCTGTGAATGTTCAAAAGCCGTTTCCCCTTGTGAAGAACCTCCGTGGTTTCCGGGTTCAGCGATTTTGGCATCACGATTTCAACTGATTGAGGGGCGTAAGAATACACCTTCGGTCCGTGACGAAAACAAATGTGATATTTTCTGTCTCGTTCATCATAGGTGCAGGAGGCAATCTGTGATGTCCTGTCCTCGCCTTTGATGATGTACATCGGCTGGTAT
>CAJOOV010000024.1 GCA_905236265.1 uncultured Oscillospiraceae bacterium
CCAAACGTCACCGTCTATGTATTGGTTCGCTGTGCGGACAAAGGACAGCTTTGCCACCGTCTCAGGGCGATGTGGCAGCATGAGCCGGAGCTGGTGAGGTCCATCGGCACAAGGGTGATCCCTGTTGCGGGGGATTTCACGTCGGAGGGGCTTGGACTGGGGGAGGAGGATGCCGCTGTTCTCCAAAGGAGCGTCACCCTTGTGATACACCCCGGAGCGGAGATCAGCTTTCGGAAAAGCCGTCGGGAACTGGAGGAGACAAACGTCGCCGGCACGAAGCATATGCTCGCCTTTGCCGGGAGTATGCCGTTGCTGCGCCGCTTCGTGTACCTCTCCACCGCCTATGTGGCGGGGCAGCGCCGGGGCACGGTGACAGAGGCGGACATGGGCACAGCGTTCTCCAGCCATTACGAGGCCAGCAAGGCAAAGGCGGAGGCGCTGGTGCGTGCCTCCGGCCTGCCCTTTGCGGTGTGCCGTCCGGGCATGATCGTGGGAGACTCCGAGACCGGGTGGGTCAGGAGCTTTAACACGGTTTACTATGTGCTGAAGCGCCTGCTGCTGGGCAGGCTGCGGGTTCTGCCCATCGCCCCGGAGATGCCGCTGAATCTGGTTCCTGTGGACTATGTGGCGGACACAGTGATACGGATTGCCCTCTCCCCGGAGAGCGGCGGGAAAACCTTCCATATCACCTGCCCCACAGCGTCCGCCCCCCGAACTGGAGAGCTGACGGAATATGTGAGGGCGTGGGCGAAGGTGAATCTGGGCACCGAACTGCCTAAGCCTGTCTTTGCCCCCCTCTCCCTGCTGAAGGGGGTGGGCGTGGGGTATAACCGGAGGGAGAACCCCGGACAAAAAAGCGAGCTGAGCAATCTGCTGACCCTGATGCCCTACTTCTTCGGGGAGCAGGTGTTTGAGAGAAGCAATACGGACAGCATTTGCGGCACGTCCTGCCCCCACTGGCACGATTATATCCACCCCCTGCTGTCCTTTGCCTGCCGGAAGAACTTTATGCACCAGAGGGGAGACACCGTTTTCCAGCAGGCGCAGGTGCGCCGGGAGAGCAAAAGCTATCCCGTCTGCTACTATGATGTCACGCCCCAGGGCATACAAAGGGTCACAGGCGGGGAGGCAAACCGGCGTATTCAGCGGATACTGGGCGCACTCTGGGCGTGGGGCATCCGCAAGGGCGACAGGGTCGCCCTGACAGGCATCAACTGCGTGGATTATATGACGCTGGAACAGGCAATCGGCCTGCTGGGGGCGGTGAGTGTGCCGATTTACTACACGGCTCCCGCAAAGGAGGTGTCCCTGCTGCTGCAAAGAAGCGGGGCGGGGTGGTTCTTCATCGGGGACAGCCGCATGATGCGTCAGGCGGGGGAGATGGAGACGCAGGCCCGTATCGTGTCCTTCTCTGCCGGAGAGGGGGAGCGGCCTGAGACCGTGATGAGCTGGGAGGCGTTTCTGGCAAAGCAGGAGGAGACCTCGCACATCCCTCCCCCTGACCCAGATGATCTTGCCACAATTCGCTATACCTCCGGTACGACCGGTGAGCCAAAGGGCGTGATGTTCAGCTTTTCCCAGCTTGCATGGATGGGGGAGGTGATGACCAATCTGCTGCCGTGGCAGGAGCGGAACAGCTATCTCTCCTATTTGTCCTTCCTCCCTCTGAGCCATGTGGTAGAGGGCATCCTTGCCTCCTATGCGCCCTATTACCTGCTTGCAAGGGTGGACTATTACTATCTCAACGACTTCGGCGCACTGACGGCGGCGCTGCCCAAGGTGCGGCCTACGGTGTTCTTCTCTGTGCCCCGGTTCTACGAAAAGGTGTGGGATCAGGTGACCTCCAACCCGGTGGGAAAGAGATGGCTCTCTATGGACGATGGGGCACTGAAAAGGGGACTGGGGGAGGTGCTGCGGCGCTTCGTGCTGAAAAAGGCGGGCATTGACCGGTGCAGGCAGTTGATTGTCGGCTCCGCCCCGGTGAGTGAGGCGCTTCTGCTCCACTTCCGGGAGCTGGGCATTGAGGTTCACAACGCCTACGGCCAGACGGAAGCCCCCCTGATTACCATTAACCGGGTGGGGGATAACGTGATCCCCACCATCGGCACCCCGCTCCCGGATACCACTGTCACGGCGGAGCCGGACGGGGAGCTGATCGTCACCGGGCCGCAGGTCGCCCTTGGATACTACGGCATGGACACGGAGAGCATCCGAGACGGCGTACTGAGAACCGGCGATCTGGGCGTGATTCACGAAAACGGGCATATCACCCTGCGGGGACGGAAAAAGGCGTTTCTCGTCACCGCTTACGGGAAAAATATCAGCATTCCAAAGCTGGAGGAGCGGATGAAGGACATTCCCGGCGTTTCAGAGGCGGTGCTGGTGGGGGAAAAGCGCCCCTACTGCACGGCGCTGCTCTGGACGCAGGGGGAGGCGGCGGACTTGGAGGAACGGATAGGGGAGATGAACCGCAGCCTCTCCCACCCGGAGCAGATTCGCAGATACCGCTGCATCTCCACTCCGTTGAGCATTCAGGCGGGAGAACTGACGCCAAACCTGAAGGTGAAGCGGGAGAACGTACTGAAGCATTACAGCGAGGTCATAGAGGAGATGTACCAATGAGGGAGAAGGTGTTCCGGCTGGTGCTGGGCGCTTTGGAAAGGAATACGCCCCCTCTTGTCCGCTCTGTGGAGATTCAGCTTCTGCTGAATCTCACCGCACGGGGCTTCGGCGTGGCGGGGGAGTGCGTCTGGATACGCTCCCCGGAGGGGGCGTTAAGCGCCTACCGGGACTTTTCCCTGCGCTGTATGTCCGGCGGTCAGAGAAATGGGGAGCGCCTGTTCCGGCATGCGTACCGCACGGGAGAGCGTATCCGAAGGCTCACCGGGTTCACTGCGCAGGAGGATCTCCGACGGCTGGTGTTCTATCTCTATCGGAATCTGGACATCCACATGACTGGCCTGATTCCCGGCACCATCACCGTGACAGACTGCTCCTTCAGCAGGCACTACACACCGCAGCAGTGCGAGATAATGTCCCATGTGGATGCCGGACTAATCGCCGGGGTGCAGGGAGGGGGCAGACTGCGTTTTACACGGAGATTGACCCAGGGCTGTGGGTGCTGTACAGCGTGCTTTACAGGAGGTGCAGGCAGATGAGGGAGACAGGCAGGAGACAGACGGCCATTGTCATCGGCACAGGAGCCGGAGGGGCTGTCATGGCGAAGGAGCTTCAGGGGAGGTATCAGGTCACTATATTGGAGGCGGGAAACGCCTTTCATCCCTTTTCCCTCTCTGTGAACTCCATGGCAAAGCTGCGCAAGACGGGAGCCTTCTTTGACGAGAGGATGATCCGGCTGATACTGCCCAATATGCTGGTGGAGCGCTCGGAGGATATGGTTCTGGTGCGGGGCATGGGGCTGGGGGGCACTACCACCCTTGCCACCGGAAATGCCCTGCGCTGGGACGGGGCGCTGAAGGAGCTGGGCATTGATCTGAACGAGGAGTTTCAGGCGCTGCAGGAGGAGCTGCCCATCACCACGAAGCATCAGGAGCACTGGACGGAGACGACTTGGAGGATGTACCGGGTCTTTGAGGAGATGGGGCTGCAGCCTCAGGTTACGCCGAAGCTGCTGAATCCCTCCATGTGCGCCGAATGCGGACACTGTGCCATTGGCTGCCCCACGGGGGCGAAGTGGGATACCCGTTCTCTGGTGGAGCAGGCGGTGGAACAGGGTGCGAAGCTGGTGACGGACTGCAGGGTGACGAAGCTGAACATCTCCGGCGGCACGGTCACCGGAGTAATCGCCCGTCATCACGGGAGAAGGACGCAGTACCACGCTGACCTCGTGGTACTCTCAGCGGGAGGACTGGGCACACCGGTGATTCTGGAGCGCTCCGGGATACCCTGCAGCAGGACGCTGTTTACAGACCCGGTGCTGTGCGTGGCAGGTCCCTTGCCCGGCATCCGTCAGGACAGGCAGATTCTCATGCCCTTTATCAGCCAGCAGGAGGGATATATCCTCTCTCCATACATGGACTATCTCAGCTTCTTCTTCCACCGGGCATGGAGGCTTCCCATGCAGGACATTGCCAGCATTATGATTAAGCTGGCAGACCGGGAGCAGGGCAGCACGGACGGCAGGCGTATCCACAAGGCCATGACGCAGGAGGACAACCGGGTCATGGCGCAGGCAGTCGCCCAGAGCCGGGAGATTCTGGAACGGCTGGGCGTGGCAAAGCAGCGGCAGTTTCTCGGCACGCTGAACGCCGGACACCCCGGAGGGATGCTGCCCCTTACCGCTGGGGAGCGGGAGAGCCTGCACAACCCCGCCCTTCCGGGGAACCTCTATGTGGCGGATGCGACGATTCTCCCCCGCTCCATGGGAAATCCGCCGATGCTGACCATTATGGCGCTGGCGAAGAAGATAGCGGCGAAGATGCTGGCATAATCTCCGAATAAGAAACCCCCTCCCGAACGGGAGGGGATCAGACTGCGAGCAAAGCCTCGCAGAGTTCCGCCTACAGGGCGGAATAGAGTCAAATCATTTTTGTGCCGAATTCAGTTCGGTACAAAAATACTGCTATCCATGCAAGTGTGCGACCGAAGGGAGTGCGCACAGCATGGATGCAAAGCTCACAGACAAAGTCCATGGGACTTTGTCTGTGATTTGAACCCCCCTCCCGAACGGGAGGGGGTTTCTGTTGCATTACCGACCGGCGGCACTTACCACATCCGAATGACCTTGGAGGGGCACTTTTCGGCGCACTTGCCGCAGCCTACGCACTTGCCATAGTCGATTCTGGCAAGGCTTCCGTCCACATGGATGGCATCGTGCTGGCACACTCTGGTACAGAGCATACAGCCGATACATCCCGCATCGCACTGAACCCGCACCACAGGACCTTTCTCCCTGCTGGAGCACTGGACGGCATAGCGGTTCTGTTCGGGAATCAGCTCGATGATGTTCTGGGGACATGCGGCCACGCATTTGCCGCAGGCGACGCACTTGGAGCGGTCTACCTGTGCCACGCCGTCCACCACATGAATGGCATCGAACTGACAGGCCTTCACGCAGGAGCCATACCCCAGACAGCCGAACTGGCAGGACTTAATGCCCTTGCCGGGAAGCCCCGCCACGGCCTCGCAGGATTCAATGCCCACATAGTTGCTGTGCAGGGTCACCTTGTCACAGGTTCCGGCGCACTTCACAAAGGCGACCCGCTTTTCCACGGCGTCAGCGCTGATGCCCATGACGGCGGATACCCGCTCCGCCACGGCGGCACCGCCCACCGGGCAGCCGTTCACCGGCGCATCTCCCCGGACGATTGCGGCGGCCATGGCATCACAGCCCGCCTGACCGCAGGCGCCGCAGTTGTTTCCCGGCAGACACTCCCGCACGGCAGTTTCTCTGGGGTCAGTCTCCACGGCGAAGGTCTCGTTGGCAAAGACCAGCATCAAACCCACCAGCAGTCCCACAACGGCGAGGACGATGACAGTAGCGAGAATCATATCCATCTCCTGTCGCCTCCTTTACACGTTGAGATTGGCAAAGCCCGCAAAGGCAATTGCCATGAGGGCGGCGATGAGCAGGACGATGGGAGCGCCCTTGAAGCACTCGGGAATGTCCTCGTTGTCCTCCACACGCTCCCGGATACCGGCCATAAGCACAATGGCGATGGTGTATCCGGCGGCAGTGCCGAAGCCTGCCAGAATGGACTCAAAGAAGCCGTACTCGTTGGTCACGTTGGTCAGCGCCACGCCCAAAACGGCGCAGTTGGTGGTAATCAGGGGCAGATAGATGCCCAGCGCCTTGTGCAGGGCGGGGGCGGACTTTTTCAGGAACATTTCCACCACCTGCACCAGTGCGGCGATCACCAGAATGAATACGATCGTCTGGAGATACTCCAGCTCCAGCGGCTCCAGCACGAAGGTGAAGAGGAGATTTGCCACGCCGGAGGCGATGGTGATGACAAAAATCACCGCTCCGCCCAGACTGGCGGCAGTCTCCGTCTGCTTGGAAACGCCAAGGAAGGAGCAAAGACCCAGAAATTGGTTGAGCACCACGTTGTTAATCAGTGCAGCGGTCAGCACGATCATCAGCAGGGAGGTCATACTCGCTCACCCTCCTTTTCTTTTTCTGCCCCGGAGAGGGCACAGCCCTGTGCGCAAGTGGCGCAGCAGCCGTCACAGCCCTCCACCTTTTCATTTGCGTGGGTCTGAACCTGAGCGCCATTCATAATGGCGATGATGATAGCCAGCACCAGAAATGCGCCGGGAGCCTTTACGATAATGCCAATGGGCTGATAGAAGGCGGGCATGATCTGCACGCCAAAGGCAGTGCCGCTGCCCAGAAGCTCACGCACCAGACCGATGAGGGTCAGTGCGATGGTGAAGCCCAGACCCATGCCCAGCCCGTCGAAGATGGACAGGACGGGGGGATTCTTGGAGGCATACGCCTCGGCACGCCCCAGAATGATGCAGTTCACCACGATCAGGGGGATGTAAATGCCCAGAGCGTCATACAAAAACGGGATATACGCCTGAATCAGAAGCTGTACCACCGTCACCAGAGAGGCGACGATGACGATATAGGCAGGCAGGCGCACCTGATCGGGAATCAGCTTGCGCACCAGCGAGATCAGCCAGTTCGCCAGAATCAGCACCACCAGCGTGGACACGCCCATGCCGAAGCCGTTGATTGCGGAGGTGGTGACGGCGAAGGTGGGGCACATACCCAGCATCATAATGAAGGTGGGGTTTTCCGTAATCACGCCGTTGCGAATCCGTTCAGTGTACTTATTCATACAAACCCCTCCTTACTTCATGTGATTGGCGGCAAAGTCAATGGCAGCGTTCACTGCGTTGACGACTGCGCCGGATGTGGTGGAGGCACCGGAGACGGAGTCGATCTCGTTCTCGGCGGTGGAGCCTCCGGCCTTGTTCAGCGTGAAGGAGTCCACCTTCACCCCTGCGAACTGTGCCTTCCACTCGTCCTCGTCCACTCTCATGCCCATGCCGGCGGTCTCGTTCAGCTCGGTGAAGGAGATGCCGTTCACAGTGCCGTCGGCGGACAGACCCACGGTGAGGGTGATGTTGCCGTCAAAGCCGTCCCCGGTGGTGACGCTCACGGCATAGCCGATGACGTTGCCGGAGGCATCCAGACCCTCCACGCCCTCACGGATATAGACCTTTCCGTACTTGCCGTTGCCGTAGACCTCGCTGCCGTACTCCTTGACGAAGTCCTCAGCGGCATCGCTGACGGCAAAGCTCTCGGCACTGCTGAGCACTGCCTGATAGGCCTGAGCATTGGCGGCCAGCTTCTGAGCCTCAATGGTGTCACGGGTGAGGTAGTTCACCCCACCCAGAGCGATACCGGAGAGCAGGGTGACTGCGGTGAGCACCACAGCGGCCTTAGGCACTCTGGGCTTGGGCTTTTTCGCATTGTCCCCCAGACCGAAGGGCTTGGGAATGACCCACTTGTCAATGAGAGGCGTCACCAGATTGCCCAGAATAATGGCATAGCTGACGCTCTCGGTGGAGCTGCCATAGAGGCGGAACACGGCGGTGAGAATGCCGATGGTCACGCCGTAGTAGAGCTGTCCCATGGAGGTCACCGGGCTGGTGACCGGGTCGGTTGCCATAAACAGGGCGCCCAGCAGAAGTCCGCCGCCGCAGAGCTGCGCCAGCAGGTACATGGGATTGAAGCCCTGACCGCTGCCGATGGCCATGAGAATCAGGAAGGTGCCGATGTAGGACACGGGGATATGCCATGTGATGTCCCCGGCGAGGAGCAGGTAAATGGCGCCCATGAGCATGGCCACACAGCTCACGCCGATGGTGCCGGAGGTGAAGCCCATGAACATCTCCGCCACGTTCACAGTGCCGCCGTTGGAGAGCACCGCCAGCGGCGTTGCGGAGGAGATACCGTCAATGCCGAAGTCTGTCATCACCGTGCCGAAGGAGATCAGCAGGAAACAGCGCCCGGCGAGGGCGGGGTTCATAAAGTTCTTGCCCAGACCGCCGAAGAAGCACTTGACCACCAGAATGGCAAACAGGCTGCCCAGATAGGGCACATACAGGGGGACTGTGGGGGACAGGCACAGAGCCAGCAGCAGTCCGGTGAGGACGGCGGAGCCGTCGGTGAGGGTGTTGGGCTTGTGGGCGATGTAGTCAAAGATGAACTCTGTCATCACCGCAGTGAGGATGCTGGTGAGAATCACCAGCAGGGCGTGGAGCCCGAAGTGATACACGCCGAAGAAGGTGGCGGGCATCAGGGCGAGGATCACGTCATACATCACGCTCCCCGTGGTGAGGGAATGCCTCACATGGGGGGAGGAGGACACATTCAGCAGCTTTGCCATTACTTTGCCGCCTCCTTTCTCCGCTGCGCCAGAATAGCGGACTTGGTCAGCTTAAACAACTGGGTCAGAGGACGCTTGGCGGGGCAGATAAAGGTGCAGCTTCCACATGCGATGCAGTCCGTGCCGTGGAGCCTTTCGTAGCGCTTGTAATCCTTGCGCTCGGCGGCCTCCTGCATCATCTGGGGCACCAGACCGATAGGACAGACTCTGGCGCAGCGCCCGCAGCGGATACAGGCGGTCATCTGGTCCTCTGCCTGCTCCACCGGGTCGTCCACCAGACAGGTCAGGGCGT
Source organism: uncultured Oscillospiraceae bacterium (assembly GCA_905236265.1). Lineage (GTDB taxonomy): Bacteria > Bacillota > Clostridia > Oscillospirales > Oscillospiraceae > Onthomonas. The sequence continues at coordinate 8,656 of CAJOOV010000024.1, forward strand.
TGTAGCTCTTGGCGATGGGGATATTCAGGTCAGTGATGGCCATACCCATCATGGGGCCGCCCAGAAGCACCTTTTTCGGCTCCTCCCGGAACCCGCCGCAGGCCTCCAGCAGCTCACCCACATTGGTGCCGATTTTAATCAGGAAGTTGCCCGGCTCCTTCACGGCCTCGCCGGTGACGGTGAAGCCCTTTTCCATCAGCGGCTCATTAAAGCACACCGCCCGGTAGATTGCCGTGAGGGTGGTCACGTTGTCCACGATACAGCCCAGATTGGCGGGCAGGTCAGTGGAGGCCATTTTCCGCCCGGTGACGGCGTGAACCAGATTCCGCTCGCCGCCCTGGGGGAATTTCGTCACCAGCGGCAGCACGCTGATGCGGCTGTCCCCGGAGATCGCCTGCTCCATGGCGGCGATTGCCTCGGGCTTGTTGTCCTCAATGGCGATGACGCCCTTTGCGTTGGGAAACAGGTGCAGCAGCACCCGGATGCCCCCTGCAATCCACTCAGGACGGTTTCGCATGAGCTGGTCGTCGCAGGTGATATACGGCTCGCACTCTGCGCCGTTGGCGATGATGTAGTCAATCTCCTCCGGATTCTTGGGGGAGAGCTTCACATGGGTGGGAAAGCCTGCGCCGCCCAGACCCACAATGCCTGCTGCCTGTACCCGCTGGATAATCTCTGCGGCGGACAGGGTGGTGTAGTCACATTCCACCCCGATGCCCTCCATGGGGGTGAATTTGCCGTCATTTTCAATGACGATGCACTGTGCCATCACCCCGGCGCTGGTCATTCTCGCCTCGATTGCCTTCACCTTGCCGGAGCAGGAGGAGATGATATTGGCGGAGACAAAGCCGTCCGCCTTGGCAATGATCTGTCCGGCGAGAACCGGATCGTTTTTCTTCACCACGGGAATGGCGGGTTTTCCGATGTGCTGACTCAGGGGGAAGACCAGATCACCTTTGGGAATATGGTACTGAATCCGCTTGTCACGGCTCAGCTCCTTCATGCCCCTGGGGTGAACGCCGCCCCGGAAGGTAGAGTGTTGCATGGTATCTTCCTTTCTCCGTCAGGGATTTGGCTTACAGGTGCGCCACGATCTTGGCGGCGCGGCGGCCAAATGTCATAGTCCGTCCGCAGGCAAGGCCGGTGAACAGGTTGGGATAGGTGGTGGAGAAGAAGCCGCCGGTGCAGTCGCCTGTGGCGTACAGTCCCTCAATCACAGTGCCGTCCTCCCGGAGCACCTGCATATCCGTGTTGATGCGGCAGCCGTTGAGGGTGGTCAGGTGCCATGCGCCGGTACGGATGCCATAGAAGGGGGCGGTGTCCACCGGGGTGAGGCGGTGGGCGGGCTTGCCGTAGTCCTCGTCCTCGCCCTTGGCGGCCAGCTCGTTATAGCGCTCCACCGTGGCCTTCAGGTGGTCGGCGGGGATATTCAGCTTCTCAGCCAGCTCCTCAATGGTGTCCGCCTGCTGGAGATACCCCTGCGCCAGATGGGACTCGTCGCCCTCAGTCATCTGCGCCCACACGGAGTCATAGTCCCGGTTCATAATTGCCCCGTTGTCGAAGGGGAACAGACGGCAGCAGCCAACCTCCTGGAACTGCTCGGCATATTTCTTGTTGTTGGCATCGAAGATGTCCACATAGGTGTGGTTGGGCTGCATGTACATGGAGTGCAGCATGCACTCATAGGGGCCGGACTCGTTGCAGAACCGGTCGCCGTTCAGGTTTACCTTCAGGAAGGGCTGCTCACCGAACCAGTACCACTTGCCGTTGGTCTTGTAGCCTGCTGTCTCCGTGGGCAGGCAGGAGGCACGGTTGAACATCATGGAGGCATGGGTGGGGTCAAGCTCCGCCCCTGCCCACATCATGGCCTTGATGCCGGAGCCGTCCGCCTTGGAGCCGATGGGCACATTGATCTTCATCTTCATGGTCTGGGGCTGGAGAGCCAGCATCATCTCCGTATTGGTGGCATAGCCGCCTGCGGCCATAATCACGCCCTTGGAGGCGTTGATGCGGATATAGTGCTGGTCGTTCTGATCCTGAGCGATAATGCCCGTGACCTTGCCGTCACCGTCTTGCTCCAGCTTAATCATGGCGGTGGACAGCTTCCACTCCACACCGTGCTCGTCGCAGAACTCCTGCATGGTCACGTTCAGGTCGGTGCCCTCCGGGGCATTTTCCGTGAGATGGGGGGAGTGGCCGGTGGCGTAGGCCTTGTCCCGCTCAGGATAGCGCTCGTCGCCCACGCTGCCCTCAAGCTGCATCTCCCAGTTGCCGGTGGATTCCAGCAGGTCGGTCAGCCAGTCCACCAGCTCGCCGGATTCGTTAATCCACACCTTTACCAGATTGGAGTCCACATAGCCCCCGGCGTAGCGGACGATCTCCTGCAGCGCCTCCATCTTGTCGATCTTGAGCTGGGGGAAATCCCCGTTGTACCAATACTGCTGCAGCTTGGAGTCGATGGCGCCGATGTCCTCCCGCACCTTGGTGGGAGTTTCGCCCTTTTCCACTACCAGCACCTTTGCGCCCTCCTCGGCGGCGGTCATGGTGGCAATCCAGCCGCCGGTGCCGCAGCCGACCACCAGCACCTCAGTGTCCAGCGTCTCGGTGATGTCGCTCTCGGCAATCTCCGGGGCAGTGCCCAGCCAGTCGCCGGAGGCGCTGCTGTCAGCGCCGCTGAGGGTGACTACCATACCGCTGGCCTGAGAGATACAGTCGGCGGCGGCGGTCTTAATGGCGTCGCTGGTGACGGTGGCGCTGGTGACGCCGTCCACGTCGGCGGTCTGCAGGGAGAGGATTTTCTCCCGCATCTCCGGACCGATCTTGCCGCCAATGTCCGGGGTCTCTCCGGAGACATCGATCACGCAGTCCGTGATGGAGGTCTCGTCAAAGGTCATCGTCACCTTGACATCGCTGGCGATGCCCTTGGCGGTGGCCTCATAAGTGCCGGGGGTGAAGGTCATGCCGGAGCTGGCCTGCGCCTCCACCGGAGCATTGGCAACGCTGGCGGCGTGGCTGTACTCACAGGCCTGCAAAATGCCCAGACCAACCATGCTGGCAGCTCCCGCAGCCATGCCCTTGATAAAGTCTCTCCGGGAAATCTCTTTTTTTGCCATATCGGTTCCTCCTCTTTCCTCATTGAACTGCATTGCAGTGA